>DASVNC010000092.1:0-6937 GCA_036384055.1 Parvibaculum sp. | reverse complement strand
ACGCGGCCCGCGCCCGGCCCCTCGACGGCGCGGCGCACCAGCACGTTGTCTTCAAACACCCTGAGCGTCGCGATCGGCCCTGAAAAGGCGAGCACACCGCCGAAGTCGCGGAAAACCGGCGCGACATGGCGCACGAGGTCGGGGTGGGCGTCGGAAAGATCGGTTGTCGCTGGAGAGCGCATTTTTCACCCGGATCGAAAAAGGCAAAAGGAAGGAACGGGCAGGTGTTCCCATAAACGCCCAAATATGTCTAGGCTTGTGGAAAGACTGAACAACAAGGCGCCGCGGACGGCCAACGGCTTGCGGTAAAGGGAGAGGGACATGGCTCAGGTTCAAACAGCGGCTCGGCACGCGACCGCGCCTTCCGTCGCCATTCTCGGCGCGGGCGTCGCGGGCATCTGCATGGCGATCAAACTGAAGGAAGCCGGCAACACCAATTTCACGATTTATGAAAAGGCGGCCGAGATCGGCGGCACCTGGCGCGAGAACACCTATCCGGGCTGTTCCTGCGACGTACCGCTGCATATGTATCAGTACTCCTTCGAGATGCTGCCGAGCTGGACGAAAAAATATGTCTTTGCCGCCGACATCAAAACCTATCTCGAATATGTGGTCGACAAATATGGCCTGCGTCCGCATATCCGCTTCAACACCGAGATCGACGAAGCGCATTTCGATGAACGCTCCGGCCTATGGCATCTGAAATCCGGCGCGGCGAATTTCGAGGCCGCCGTGTTGATCGCGGGCACCGGACAGCTTCACCACCCGCTCTATCCCGACATTCAGGGCCGCGACGCCTTCAAGGGCGCAAGCTGGCATTCGGCGACGTGGAACCACGATTACGACATGCGCGGCAAGACGGTCGCCGTCATCGGCACCGGCGCCTCCGCCATCCAGTTCGTGCCCGAGATGGCCAAGGAGGCGGGCGAGCTTTTCATCTATCAGCGCACGGCGTCCTGGGTCGCGCCGCGCCCGCAGCGTGTATTCGCCGATTGGGAAAAGGCCCTCTACAAGGCCGTGCCCTGGCTGATGAACCTGCAACGCTACACGGTCTACTGGCGGGGTGAGCTTCTTTTCTGGACCTTCCACAACAAGGGCGACGCCATCAAGCAGGCGGCAAATGCCGAGATGGAACTTCATGTGAAGGACCCGGCCAAGCGCGCCGCACTGACGCCCGATTATGAGCCCGGCTGCAAGCGCGTGCTTTTCGCCAATGACTGGTTCCCGGCGATGGCGCGCGACAACGTCCATCTCGTCACCGACAGGATCACCCGCATTGTCGAGGATGGCATCGAGACGGCCGACGGCAAGGTCCGCAAGCTCGACGCCATCGTTTATGGCACGGGCTTCGACACCACGCATTTCCTCGGGCCGATGAAAATGACGGGGCTTGCCGGCCGCGACCTCAAGGAGGTCTGGCGCGGCGGCGCCGAGGCCCATCACGGCATGACGGTCTCGGGCTTCCCGAACTTCTTCATGCTCTACGGGCCGAACACCAATCTCGGCCACAACTCGATCATCTTCATGATCGAATGCCAGGCCAACTACATCGCCCAATGCGTGGAAAAACTGCGGAAGGATAACCTGCTTTATCTCGACGTGAAGTCCGACGCGCAGCGCGCCTCCAACGAGGTCGTGCAGGCCGATAATGCGAAATCCGTCTTCGCCTCGGGCGGCTGCACAAGCTGGTACAAAACCGCCGAAGGCAAGGTCACCAACAACTGGGCGAACTACACGTTCAGATATTGGTGGCGCACGCGGCGCCCGAACTTCGCCGAATTCACGATGCGCGCCCGCACCGGCAACACGCGCATCGAGGCGCGGGAACCAGGCGCGGCCGTCGCGGCGCAGTAGGTTCATTCGACAGAATCTGGAAATCCGCTCCGAGGCACGGGGCCTGTCCATTCCCGCGACTTACCCATCCAGCGTCGATCCAACAAAAAGCCCGCGGGGATCGCTCCCCGCGGGCTCTGTTTCTGGCCGTTCCGTCGGATTTCGACGCTTAGTGCGCCGCGGCCTTCTTGAACTGGTCGGCTTCGGTCGAGTCGCCGAGCGCCGTCGTCGAGCTTTCGCCGCCGGCTGCCGCCAGCGCGACGAGGTCGAAGTAGCCCGTGCCGACTTCGCGCTGGTGGCGCGTCGCCGTGTAGCCCTTGGCTTCCGAAGCGAACTCGGCCTGCTGCAGCTCGGAGTAAGCCGCCATGCCGCGGTCGCGATAGCCCGACGCCAGTTCGAACATGCCGTGGTTGAGCTGATGGAAGCCCGCCAGCGTCACGAACTGGTACTTGTAGCCCATCGCCGCGATTTCCCGCTGGAACTTCGCGATGGTCTCCTTGTCGAGGTTCGCTTCCCAGTTGAAGGAGGGCGAGCAGTTATAGGCGAGAAGCTGGTTGGGATACTTCTTGCGGACCGTCTCGGCGAAGCGCTTGGCGTCGGCGAGGTTCGGCTTCGAGGTTTCCCACCACAGCAGGTCGGCATAAGGCGCGAAGGAGAGGCCGCGCTTGATGCAATGATCGACGCCCGTGCCCGGCTTCAGGCGATAGAAGCCTTCGACCGTGCGGCCGGCGTCGAAATCGATGAACTCATGATCGCGCTCGTCGATGTCCGAGGTGATGAGGTTCGCGGATTCGGCGTCGGTGCGCGCCATGATGAGCGTCGGCACGCCCGAAACGTCGGCGGCGAGGCGCGCGGCGTTGAGGTTGCGCTCATGCGCGCGGCTCGGGATCAGAACCTTGCCGCCGAGATGGCCGCACTTCTTTTCAGACGCGAGCTGGTCTTCGTAGTGGACGCCGGCGGCGCCCGCTTCGATATAGGCCTTCATGATTTCAAAGCAGTTCAGCGGGCCGCCGAAACCGGCTTCCGCGTCGGCGACGATCGGCAGGAACCAGTCGCGCTTGGCGCCGCCTTCCGAATGCTCGATCTCGTCGGCGCGCTTCAGCGCACGGTTGATCTTCTTGGCCAGTTCCGGACCGGCGTTCGCGGGGTAGAGCGACTGGTCGGGATACATGGCGCCGGCCGTGTTGGCGTCGGCGGCAACCTGCCAGCCCGAGAGATAGATTGCCTTCAGGCCCGCACGCGCCATCTGCATCGCCTGGTTGCCCGAAAGCGCGCCCAGCGAATGCACATAGTCGGTGGTGTGCAGGAGTTCCCAGAGCTTGTTCGCGCCCTTGGTTGCGAGCGTGAAGTCGATGGGGAACGAGCCGCGCAGCTTCTCCACGTCTTCAACCGTGTAGTTGCGCGTAACGTCATCGAAGCGGCCCTTGGGCGCGCTCGGGACCAGGTCGTAAAAGGTCTTCTTGCTCATGGGATAAATCCTCGGGTCAAGCAGTCGGGTTGCGGGTAGGTCTTGTCTCTCAGTTCGTGTGTTTTTCAGTTTTCGTGGGTGACGAGCAGCTTGTAGGCCGGCAGCGTCAGGAACTCTTCGCACTCTTCGGCAGTCGCCATTTCGGCAAAGAGGCGGATCGCCTCGTCGAAATGGCCGCCCGTCCAGCGCGTTTCGCCAAGCGTCGCGCGCAATGTCTTCATCTCGTCGTCAAGCACGTCCTTGAAGAGCTCCGGCGTGACCTTGCGGCCGTCGGAAAGCGACGCGCCGTGATAGAGCCACTGCCAGATCTGCGTGCGGCTGATTTCGGCCGTCGCCGCGTCTTCCATCAGATTGTAGAGCGGCACCGCGCCGCGTCCGCCGAGCCAGGCTTCGATGTATTGCACGCCGACGCGCACGCATTCGCGCATGCCTTCCTCGGTGCGCTCGCCCTGATGCGGCTCCAGCAATTCCTTCTGGCCGACATTCACGTCCTGGCGCTGGCGCGTCAGCTGGTTGGGGCCGGTCAGCTTGCCGAAAATCTCCATCGCGACCGGCACGAGATCGGGATGGGCAACCCACGTGCCGTCATGGCCGTTCGTCGCCTCGCGTTCCTTGTCGGCACGCACCTTGTTGAAGGCGGCATCGTTGGCGTTCTCGTCGCCCTTCACCGGGATCTGCGCCGCCATGCCGCCCATCGCGAAAGCGCCGCGCAGATGGCAGGTCTTAACGAGCAGCAGCGAATAGGCGTTGAGGAAGGCCTTGCCCATCACAACCGAGGCGCGGTCGGGCAGCAGGTAGTTCGGATTTTTGCCGAGCCGCTTGATGTAGCTGAAAATGTAGTCCCAACGGCCGCAATTGAGGCCGACGATGTGGTCCTTCAGCTCGTAAAGAATTTCGTGCATCTCGAAAGCGGCGGGCAGCGTCTCGATCAGGACGGTCGCCTTGATCGTGCCGTTCGGAATGCCGAGTGTCTTCTGCGCGTGAACGAAGACGTCGTTCCAGAGGCGCGCCTCCTTGTGGCTCTCCATCTTCGGCAGATAGAAATAGGGGCCGGTGCCGTGCGCCTTGAACTTCTTGGCGTTGTGGAAATAGTAGATGCCGAAGTCGAAAAGCGAGCCGGACATCGGCTTACCGTCGATCTCGACATGCGCCTCTTCAAGATGCCAACCGCGCGGACGGACGTTCAGCACCGCGTGCTTGTCCTTCACCGTGTAGCTTTTGCCGCTGGCTTCCTCGGTAAAGCCGATCTTGCCGTCCCAATAGTCGATGAGGTTAAGCTGGCCGCCGATCATGTTCTCCCAGGTCGGCGCCGCGGCGTCCTCGAAGTCGGTCATGTAGGACTGTGCGCCGGAGTTCAGCGCATTGATGACCATCTTGCGGTTATCGACCGGGCCGGTGATCTCGACGCGGCGGTCCAGGAGATCCTTCGGGATCGGCGCGACCTTCCAGTCGCCCTCGCGCACCGATTTGGTCTCGGGCAGGAAATCGGGGAGCGCGCCGGCGTCGAATGTCTTCTGGCGTTCGGCGCGGGCGGCGAGCAGTTCGCGGCGGCGCTGGCCGAAGCGGCGCTCGAGATCGGCGACGAAGGCAAGCGCATCCCCGGTGAGGACGGCTTCAGATCCCTTCGTCTTCTTGCCGCGAACCTTGATTCCGTCCGAGGCTGTTTGCGCTGCGCTCTGGCTCATCTGTTCTGGCTCCCAATGCTGATGGGCCGAACACATACAACCGCGACAAGGAAATGTCTAACCCGCAGCTAAGTAATTGATATTATTAAAGTAAAGAACTTCACAGAAAATAACTTCAATTCTGTTGTAGATGTAAATTTTGTAAATTATGCTGCTGTCTTCAGCAGGAAACAGCCCATGTCCCAGGAGAAAAAAGTCTTTGCCGGCCCGCGCGTTAGGCGACTTCGCCGGGAGCGGAACCTCACCCAGGCACGCATGGCCGAGGATCTCGGCATTTCGGCAAGTTATCTGAACCTGATCGAGCGCAACCAGCGTCCGATGTCGGCCCAGATCCTGCTGAAGCTGGCCGAGGTCTATGACATCGAGTTGCGCAATCTCGGCGGCGACGACGAAGCCCGGGCGCTGACGGCGCTGCGCGAGGTCTTCGCCGATCCCCTGTTCCGCGACAGCGGCCTCACCGCGCAGGACATGCAGGAAGTCTCCGCCGCCAGTCCGGCGGGCGCGGAAGCCGTCGCCACGCTTTATCGCGCCTACCAGCAGGCGGTGGCGAATACCTCGCTGCTCGCCGAGCGGCTCGCCGACCGCGACCTGCTCGATGGCGGGCAGGTGGGCGGTTCGCCGCTCGAGGAGGTGCGCGACTTCATCAACAGCCGCAACAACCATTTCCCGGTCCTCGACGAAACCGCCGAGGAGCTTTACCGCAAGGCCGCGCTGGGCGCGGACGAGCCCTATGTCAGCCTCCGCAATTATCTGCGCGCCGCCCACGGCGTGACGACGCGCGTTGTCCCCGCCGACATGATGTCGGGCGAATTGCGCCGCTACGACCGGCATCGCCAGACGATCTTTCTGTCCGAACTTCTCGACCAGCCGGGCCGCTCGTTCCAGCTCGCCTATCAGCTCGGTTACTTCGAGCAGTCCCGCGCCATCGAGGACATCGTCGAAAGCTCCGACATCAAGGACGACGAGGCCCGCACGCTGACACGTGTTGCGCTGGCGAACTATTTTGCCGCCGCCTTGCTGATGCCTTACGCGGCCTTTCTGAAGACCGCCGAAGAGGCGCGCTACGACATCAGGATGATGGGCCGCCGCTTCGGCACCAGCTTCGAGCAGGTCTGCCATCGCCTGACGACCTTGCAACGTCCCGGCGCACGCGGCATCCCCTTCTTCCTCATTCGCGTCGACAATGCCGGCAACGTCTCGAAGAGGTTTTCGGCGGCGGGCTTCCATTTCGCGCGCTTCGGCGGGACGTGTCCGCGCTGGAATGTGCATGACGCCTTCCGCGTGCCGGGCGAGGTCTATACGCAAGTCATCCAGATGGAAGACGGCATCCGCTATTTCTCGATTGCCCGCACGGTAAGCCGCGGCGGTTCGGGCATCGGCGTGCCCGGCGACCAATATGCGGTGGGCCTGGGCTGCGAAATCACCCATGCCCGCAAACTCGTCTACAGCCAGGGCTACGATCTCGACGACGAACGCGGTGCAACGCCCATCGGCGTCAATTGCCGTCTCTGTGAACGGCTCGATTGTTCGCAGCGCGCTTTCCCGCCGCTGAAGCAGAAGCTCCGGGTCGAGGATCACGTGCGCGGCGTCTCGCCCTTCGGCGTGCCGGTGACGCGTGGCTGATCGCAAGAGCCTCATCGAGGCGCCTCCGCCGCGGCGAAGCCGTATCGGCGACTGGTCGCTTGCCTTTGCCGCCGCCTTCGCGCTGCACGCTGCGATATTGGTGCCTTTTCTGATGCATTTTGAAGACCGCAATCCTGTTGCGCCCGGCGCTTCAGCTGTGATGGTCAACATCGTTCGCGCCGACAGCGGGCCGGCTGAAACGAAAGCCGCTCCGGAAAAGCCGAAGGCCGAAGCGCCGCCGCAAAAGCCGGTCGAGAAACCCCGGCCTCCGCGCCTCAAACCGGCCATCGCCGAAGCGCCAAAGACAGCGCCCGTCTTGCGCGAGCAT
>DASVNC010000091.1:0-10965 GCA_036384055.1 Parvibaculum sp. | reverse complement strand
GTGCCGTTGGTGCTGGAGGCTCGCGGCCTTGACGTGACGCCCGGCATGATCGAACGGCTGACGGGCGCCGGCGACACTGAAAGCGCCGCGGTGCTTGGAACCATCTACCGCGACGAGCAGAACCACGTCGCAGCGGGCAGCCGCTGGTTCGCCCATGTCTGCGAAATTCGGGGCCTGAAGCGGGAGGAAACTTTTCATGCGCTGGTCCGCAAGCATTTCCGCGGACTGTTGAAGCCGCCCTTCAATACCGAGGCCCGGGAGGCCGCTGGGCTCATGCCGCAATTTTACGAGCCGCTCGCAGTACGATGAGCGAGCAATACGTTGAAAGGGCTTTACTTTTCTGGTCCCGTTAAGCGACAGTAAAGGGCCGTCGGGGGACGGCATAAAACTGTGTCAATGGGATGTTAACCTTAAGCGTCAAAAATCGGGACGCTTATCGAAGGTTTGATTTAAATTCCAGCGAGACAAAGTGGGCGGGGTATGTGGCGCATGAGGGGCGTGCACCATAGGAACTCGGATTTTGGTGATGCCGTGCGTAGATTTGCGCGCCACCATTATGTCGAGCGTCAAATATATATTCGCAGTCACGGACAGGTGCAGTTCATCTCCCTGTCGCCGCTGACGCAGGCCATTTTTGCCGGCGTCGCTTTTCTGTTTTTCAGCTGGATCGCCTTCTCGTCGGTCAACGTCGTCTTCAAGCAGCAGATCATCGCGTCCAAAGAGCAGCGCTTCGTCAAGATGCAGGGCGCTTATGAAGAGCGTCTGGCGCAGCTTCAATCGGCCTATGACGAACTCAACGGCCAGCTGGTGATCTCGCAGGAACGCTTCCTGGCGACGACGCGCGACCTGGAAGAAAAGCACCACCAGCTCACCGAGCTGATGAGCGAGCGCAAGTCGGCGAGCCTCGAACTCGACAATATGCGTCAACGCTATACAGCGACGCTGCGGGGCGCGGAAGGCGAGGCGCATGGCAATACGGTCATGATGTCGGTCGATGAGGCGGACGAAGCCGCCGATGTCGGCCAGACCACGACCCGGCCGCAACGGGCGGCGGACGCTGAAAACTTTGTCATCGACGGCGCCGACGATGGCGGCCTCGATATTGCCGGGCTCGCCGGCGGAAGTGGCGACCACAACGGCACAGCGTCCCAGATTGACGCAAGATTGACCAAGCTTGACCGGGCGCAACAGGGCCTTATCAACTCGGTTGAGGAAACGACCGACCGACGTATCCGCGAACTGGCCTCGATTATCGGCATGACCAATGTCGTCGATGCCAAGGCGGCGCTGAAGCACAAGGACGGCAACCCGGCGCCTGAGGGCGGGCCCGCGGCCGCGAACGCCGCCGAGGGCGGCCCCTTTCTCGGGCTTGCGGAGGGTGAAGCCCTGGCCGGCGGCGGCGATGAGACCGCCTTCTCCAAGCAGCTTTACCGGGTCAGCCAGAACCTCAACACTATGGCCAGCCTTGAGAATTACATCGCCAAGATGCCGCTGGCCGAGCCGCTGAACGGCTACCACGAAACAAGCGGCTTCGGGCCGCGTATCGACCCCTTCAACGGCAGAATGGCGTTTCATGCCGGTGAAGACCTGGCGACCGAATACGGCTCGCTCGTTTATGCGACCGGAAACGGCACCGTCACCTATGCCGACTGGAAAGGCGCCTATGGCCGGATGATCGAAATCGACTTCGGCAACGGCTTCCGCACCCGGTACGGCCATCTGAGCCAGATCAACGTCAAGGTTGGCCAGAAAATTGCATTTAGAGACGTCATCGGCAGAGTCGGGTCCTCTGGGCGTAGCAGCGGGCCGCATCTTCACTATGAGGTCTGGTTCGACGGGATTGTCCGCGACCCCTCCAAGTTCATCGAGGCAGGTCATTATGTTTTCGCGAAGCAAGGATAAAGAGACCGAGAAGCCGGCCGCTCAGGCGGTGGCTCCGACGCCCGTCGCTCCGGTCAAGCGGACCGGCGCGCGTACCGCGCCATCCATCATCTCCACCGATCTCGTGGTTCACGGAAACCTCGTCGCCACCGGCGATATTCAGGTCGATGGCACCGTCGAAGGCGATATCCGCAGCCAGTCGCTGACCATCGGCGAGAAAGCCTCCATCACCGGCGAAATCGTCGCCGATGACATCGTTATCCGCGGCCGCGTGATCGGCACCATTCGCGGACGCCGCGTGCAGCTTTCCTCTACCTGCCATGTCGAGGGCGACATTCTTCATGAAGCGCTGGCGGTCGAGACCGGCGCCTTCTTCGAGGGCAACTGCCGTCACTCGGACGATCCGATCGGTCAGGCGTCGGTACAGAAGCCGATGCTGCGTCCGAGCGCAGGACCGCTGGCGACACCTCGCCCCGCTCCCGCACCTGCTCCGCGTCCTGCCGAAACCGGCAGCCCGGTCGTCGTCGGCGACGGCGGCGTGGTCGTGAAACGCCCGGCGGCGCAGTAAGCGCAGACCCGGTCGCAAAAGAGCCCGTGGCGGAAAATCGCTACGGGCTTTTCGCTTTCTGGCGGTCTGGCCTTGCGGCGTTCTGGATTGCCGCGCCCCGGAGCCTGTCCTTGGGCGTGCCTCCGGCACGACCCGAGGGGGCTCGCAATGACGTTTCTGTTTAAATCGAAAACGGCTAGTCGATGTCCTCGACCGCCGCCGTCTCGCCTTTCACGCGAGCGGCGAGCGCTGCGGCCATGAAGGCGTCGAGGTCTCCGTCGAGTACGGACGACGGTGACGGGCTTTCGACGCCGGTGCGCAGGTCTTTCACCATCTGATAGGGCTGCAGCACGTAAGAGCGGATCTGATGACCCCAGCCGATATCCGTCTTGCCCGCGGCTTCGGCCTGAGCGGCGGCTTCGCGCTTTTCTAGTTCCAGTTCGTAGAGGCGCGCGCGCAGCATGTTCCAGGCGGTCGCACGGTTCTTGTGCTGCGATCGCTCGTTCTGGCAGGCGACGACGATACCTGTCGGAATGTGGGTGATGCGCACGGCGCTGTCCGTCGTGTTGACGTGCTGGCCGCCGGCGCCCGACGAGCGATAGGTGTCGATACGGCAGTCCGCTTCCTTGACGTCGATGTCGATGGAGTCATCGACGACCGGATAGACCCAGACGCTGGAAAAGCTGGTGTGACGCCGCGCTGCGCTGTCATAGGGTGAAATGCGCACGAGGCGGTGGACGCCCGATTCCGTCTTCAGCCAACCGAAGGCGTTATGACCCTTGACCATGATGGTCGCCGATTTGAGGCCTGCTTCTTCGCCGTCGTGACGTTCGACAAGTTCGACCTTGTAACCCTTCTGCTCCGACCAGCGCGTGTACATGCGCAAAAGCATCTGCGCCCAATCCTGGCTTTCGGTGCCGCCCGCGCCGGCGTGAACTTCGACATAGGCGTCGTTGCCATCGGCCTCGCCCGCGAGCAGCGTCTCGATCTCGGCCTTGCTCGCCTCCTCGCGCGTCGCTTTCAGGGCGGCCTCAGCTTCCTTGACGACGCCTGCGTCGCCCTCGGCCTCGCCGAGTTCGATCAGTTCAAGATTGTCGTTGAGGGCGCGTTCGAGCTTCAGATAGGCGTTGATCGCCTCATCGAGCCGCGTGCGTTCGGCCATCATGGAACGGGCCTTGGCCTGATCGTTCCAGAGATTGGGGTCCTCGGCGCGCGCGTTCAGCTCATCGAGGCGTTTCTGGGCAGTATCCCAGTCAAAGATGCCTCCTCAGCAGCGCGAGCGACTGCTTGATTTCATCTGCGGTATTCTGTGTCTCGGCGCGCATGAGGCCTCCGTGGAACGCGGAGCGGGAAACTAGGATGATCGCGCGGCTCAGTAAAGCCCGCCCGTTCCCGAGTTGATTGTCGTGTTGGCTCCGGGCGCCGGCGTGCCGGACGGCGTATCGAGGCCGGGGACCGGCGTGCCGGTGACAACGCCGACCGATGGGCCTGTTGAGGCGGCTTGCGGCTCGGTGCCTTCCTTGAAGGCTTCGAGGATCACGCCCGGATCATTCGACGAGGCGAGCTGGCCGGTCTTGTAGTCGATCTTGACCAGATTGATGCCCGGCGGAATACGGAACGGGATCGCCGGTTCGCTGCCGATTTCCTGTTGCATGATGTCGCGAAAGATCGGCGCCGCCGTGCGGCCGCCGGTTTCGGCATGACCGAGCGGCGTCGGATTGTCGTAGCCGACAAAAACGCCGACGACGAGGTTCGGCGAATAGCCCATGAACCAGGCGTCGCGCTCCTCGCTCGACGTGCCGGTCTTGCCGGCGAGCGGCACGGGCACGCTTTTGATGATCTGGCCGGTGCCGCGCTGGATAACGCCTTCGAGCATCGAGGTCATCTGGTAAGCGGTTTGCGGGTTTTCGACCTGCTCGCGCGTGTCGGGCAGTTCGGGCGGCTGCTGGCCCGTCCAGTCGGCATTGCAATCGGGACAGGGACGTTCGTCATGCCGGTAGATGGCGTGGCCCCAGCGGTCCTGCACGCGGTCGATCAGCGTCGGATCGACCTTGTGGCCGCCATTGTCGAGGATTGCATAGGCGGCCGCGAGCTTCAGCAGCGTCGTCTCGCCGGCGCCGAGCGCCATCGACAGCACCGGGGACATGTTGTCCATGATGCCGAAGCGGTGGGCGTAATCGACGACGGTATCCATGCCGATGTTCTGCGCGAGACGCACCGTCATGACGTTGCGCGAGTGCTCGATGCCGAAGCGCAGCGTCGAGGGACCGAAGAAATCGTGCTCGTAGTTTTCGGGCTTCCAGAGCGCGAGACCCGGCCCCTGATCCATGACGAACGGCGCATCGAGCACCAGGCTCGCGGGCGTGAACCCGTGATCGAGCGCGGCGGCATAAACGAACGGCTTGAAGGATGAACCCGGCTGTCGCATCGCCTGGACGGCGCGGTTGAATTCGCTCTGGTCGAAGCTGAAGCCGCCTTGCATGGCGAGCACGCGGCCGGTATGCGGGTCCATCGCGATGACGGCGCCGTTGACGGCGGGCACCTGACGCAGCGCGTAGTGATCTGGCGCCGCGTCGCTCTTCTTGTAGACCGGCTCGACGTAAACGACGTCGCCGACGGAGAGCGCGTCGGAGGGTTGTTTCAACACCGGCCCCAGATACTGGTCCTTGATCGACTGCCGGGCCCAGGACATGTCGGCGAAGGGAATGCTCGCCGTCTTGACGTCGGTGACGAATTTGCCGTTATCGAGTTTCTCGGGGCGAAGACCGATCTTGGCGGCCTGCGGCGTCAGCTCCAGCACCACGCCAAGCGTCCAGGGCGCCAGGTCGTCAGCGAAGGGTTGCGTCTCAAGAGCGTCCTGCCAGTTCTGGCCCGGCTGAAGTTTCGCCAGTGGGCCACGATAGCCGTGGCGCTGGTCATATTCGACCAGCCCCCGGCGGAGCGAGGCGCGCGCGATGCCCTGCAGGTGCGTATCGATGGTGGTGCGGACCGAGAGACCGCCCTCATAGAGTTTCTGTTCGCCGTATTTGGCGTAAAGCTCGCGGCGTACTTCCTCGACGAAATATTCGGCATCGACAAGCTGCAGACCGACGGGACGCAGCGTGACGCTGAAGGGTTCGTCACGACCGGCAGCGGCTTCTTCGGGCGTAATGAAGCCGTCTTCCTGCATGCGGCTTATGACCCAGTTGCGGCGCGCCACGGCGCGGTCGCGATGGTCATAGGGCTGATAGTTCGACGGCGCCTTGGGCAGCGAAGCGAGATAGGCGCATTCGGCGACGGTGAGCTGATCGAGCGGCTTGTCGAAATAAATCTGCGCGGCGGCGGCAACGCCATAGCTGCCCATGCCGAGATAGATTTCGTTGAGATAGAGCTCGAGGATTTTGTCCTTCGTGTAGGCTTTTTCCAGCCGCAACGCGATCAACGCTTCCTTCAGCTTGCGGGTCAGCGTGCGGTCGCTGTTCAGCAGGAAGTTGCGCGCGACCTGCTGCGTGATTGTCGAGGCGCCGGCAAGGCGGCGGTCGTTGACGATATTGACGATGTTATCGACCATCGCACGGGCGATGCCGGAGGCATCGACGCCGCCATGCGTGTAGAAATTCTTGTCTTCGGCGGCAAGGAAGGCGTCGATCACGCGCTTGGGAATGACGCCGATCGGCACATAGAGGCGACGCTCTTTCGCATATTCGGCGATCAGCTTGCCGTCGCCGGCATGAACGCGCGTCATGACCGGCGGCTCGTAGTTGGCGAGCTTGGAATAATCGGGCAGGTCCTGGTTCATCTGCCAAAGCATGTAGCCGCCGGCGAGCAGCCCGCCGAACAGCAGAACCAGAAAGATCGCGGCAATGGTCGTGAAGACTCTCAGCATCGGGCGATCGCCCCACCTTTACATCAATCCCGAACGGTCAATATCCCGGTCGGCTCAGCCCATTTTGGCACAATTGGCCGACACATTTAGCATGTAGCCGGCGCGCCGCTCGAAATTTATCTGCCAATCCATGCTGCATGGTTAACGGACCGCCGCCGCTGATCTAGAGACGAATTATGTCACTCGCATGGCGCGGATTGGATGCGTCAATTCGGCCCTTCGGCCAACCTGTCTCCGAAGTAACGGTCGACCGCCTTGACGAAGGACGCCGTGACGGCGCTGCGCCATTTGGGCGAGGTCAGCCGCTTTTCGTCATTGCCGTTTGTGAGAAAGCCGAGCTCGACCAGAACGGAGGGCACGTCCGGCGCCTTCAAAACGACGAAGCCGGCAAACCGATGGGTCGGATCGAGCAGCGTGGTCGACTGGCGGGCGTAATCGACCAGCGATTTGGCAAAGCGCGACGAATAGTTCTTTGTCTCGCGCTGGGCGAGATCGATCAGGATGCCCGTGACCTCGGGGGATTCTCCCTTGAAGTCGATACCGGCGATGGCGTCGGACAGGTTTTCCTTCCTGGCAAGCGCGGCGGCTTCCTTGTCGGAGGCCGTCTCGGACAAGGTGTAGACCGACATGCCGCGAACATCGGGTTTCGAGATCGAATCCGCATGGATCGAGATGAAGAGATCGGCCTTGTGCGCGCGGGCGATTTCGACGCGCTCGCGCAACGGAATGAAGATGTCCTTGTCGCGGGTCATGTAGACGTCGTAGCGGCCGGTGTCGCGCAGGCGCTTGGCAAGCGCGCGGCCGAAAGCCAGCACGACGTCTTTCTCGACCACGCCGCTGCTGCGTCCATGCGTGCCGGGATCGACGCCGCCATGCCCGGGATCGATGACGACGACGCGGCGGCGGTCATGCGCCGCAGGCGGCGTCGGCGCAATGACGGGCTGCGCGGCGGGCTGGGCCTGCGCCTGAACGGCCGCCTGATCGTTGGCCGGCAAGCCGACAGAGGCGAGGAATGCAGGCCGGTCCGTCGCCGCCAGATCGATGACGACGCGGCGGCCGAAACCGCCCTGCGGATCGAGAACGAAATTCCTGGACACAGCGACCGGGCCGGTCGTCTCGATGACGATACGGAAGGTATTTTCCTGAAACTGGCCGTAGCGGTAGTCGGCGATCAGCCCCCGCCCCTTCAGCGAATTGTCGTCCGGCAGCCGCGATGCGAGGTTGTGCAGATCGACGACGACCCGGTAAGGATCGGCCAGCGTGAAGATGTGATATTTGACCGCATCGGCGCCGCCGAGTTCGACGACGAAACGTGTCTCGGCGCCGCGGTCGCCGAGCCTGATGCCGGTGACGGCGGCTGTGCCTGCATTCGCCGGGGCGGATGGCGCCACGCCGGTCGAGGGCGTCGATGCCGGCTCCTCCGAGACTGCATCGGCATCCGACGGTTCCGGAAGAGACGCCTGATCTATGCTGCCGGTTTCCGTGACGGAGGGTGGCGAGGGCCTCGCCACGGGAAGCGTGCCGAGCGTCTGGGCCTGAGGATCCGCGCCGACCGGCCAGGCGGACAGCACGACGACCGCAACAGCCAGGACGACCCCCAGCAGCGGCGACCGGTCCAGCCCAGCCTTGATCGACTTATTATCCATAAACTTGTCGCAACCTGCCGTTTGCAACCGCTCCTGCCCGCTTCCGACACACAGCCGCAGGGCGCGAATCGCGCCCTGGCGAGGCAAGAGACGGCCTTAAGCTATTCTGGTCAGAATGATTTATAAACCCTTACCGGACCGAAAATTTTACGAAATCTCAAGGGTTAGCATGGTTAATGGCTACGGCTTCCATGCGGGTAAGCGATGCTTGCCAAATCAACACCGCACCCGTACAAAGCGGAGGCTAGCCGGTCTGGTATCTCCTTGAGGAGATTCGGCCTTCCGGGTTTTCGGACCCGACCTGCCGGAAGATGCGACGAGCTTGGCGACCGCCCTGTCCTCAACCGAGGATGACGGCGATCAGATCCTTTCAGCTCCCCGCCCTTTCGGCCCACCAGACAGGTCCGAGCGCCTAAACGCTCGCCCCGCCGCCACCGCGCTCCCGAAAAGGACGTTCCGGCGGTCAATACGAATTCCGCCCGCCTCCCGGCGACGACAGGGAGGCGTCAAAGGTTGAGATGCACGACGCGGCAATGCGACCAGATGCAAGACAGGCAGAGAACGCCCGCTTCAAGCGCGCGCCACACGCCTCTCTCGCTCTTGCGTATGCCTCTCACGTCTTGAAGCGCAGTGTGCTCACCACTCTTTCATCGCAGACCCGATCCCGCTTTCTCGCCGCAGTCCCCTTCGATGCGGATGCGGCTGGCCGGATCCACACAATCGGCGCCCGCCCGCGCCTGCTCGGCCGCATGAATTTGCGCCGGGTTTCGCGCGGCGGCCGGCGCCCCGGAGAGACTTTCAATGGCAAACAAGATGCTTGTAGACGCGACCCACCCCGAGGAGACTCGGGTTGTGGTCGTCAACGGCCACCGTGTTGAAGAGTTCGATTTCGAGTCCGAGAGCAGGAAGCAACTTCGCGGAAATATCTACCTCGCGAAAATCACGCGCGTAGAACCGTCTCTGCAGGCGGCTTTCGTCGAATATGGCGGCAACCGCCACGGCTTCCTCGCCTTCAGCGAAATCCATCCCGACTATTATCAGATTCCCGTCGCCGACCGTGAAGCGCTGGTGAAGCACCAGGCTGCGCAGGCGCGCCGCGCGGCCGAGGAAGAAAACGCCGATGGCGACGATGAGGCCGAGACGCAGGCAGCGTCCGCCAAATCGCCCTCCGCCGAAATTTCCGAAGCGCATGACGAGCATGACGACGGACCCGACATCATCGAGAATATCGGTGCGGGCGAAGACGCCGAGCATCATGACGATGACGGACATCATGGCGACGATGCCCCTCATGTAGACGAAACGGCGGCTGCCGCCGCTGAACGCGGCGAGACCGAAACCGTCAGCTCCGATCCGACGATCGAGGCGGTCGGCGCGGAAGACCCGCTGGAAGAAGCGCATGAAGAGCGCGAGCCGCGGAAGCCCCGTCACAATTTCCGCAACTACAAGATCCAGGAAGTCGTCAAGCGCCGGCAGATCATGCTGGTGCAGGTGGTCAAGGAAGAGCGCGGCAACAAGGGCGCGGCGCTGACCACGTTCCTCTCGCTGGCCGGCCGCTATTGCGTGCTGATGCCCAACACGGCGCGCGGCGGCGGCATTTCGCGCAAGATCACGGTGGCGGCCGACCGCAAGAAGCTGAAGGGCATCGCCGAGTCGCTCGATGTGCCCGAGGGCATGGGCCTCATCATCCGCACCGCGGGCGCCAAGCGCACCAAGGCGGAAATCAAGCGCGACTACGAATATCTGCTGCGCATGTGGGAAAGCGTGCGCGAGTTGACGCTGAAATCGACGGCGCCCGCCCTCGTCTACGAGGAAGGCAGCCTGATCAAGCGGTCGATCCGCGACCTCTACGACAAGGACATCGACACCATCTTCGTCGAAGGCGACGAGGGTTATAAGGAAGCCAAGACGTTCATGCGCATGCTGATGCCCAGCCATGCCAAGAACGTGCAGCTTTACAAGGACAAGCAGCCGCTCTTCCAGAAGTATCAGGTCGAGCAGCAACTGGACTCGATGTTCAATCCGACCGTGACGCTGAAGTCCGGCGGCTACATCGTCATCAATCCGACGGAAGCGTTGGTTTCGATCGACGTCAATTCGGGGCGTTCGACGAAGGAGCGCAACATCGAGCAGACGGCGCTCAGGACCAATCTGGAAGCGGCCGAGGAGATCACCCGGCAGATGCGCCTGCGCGATCTCGCCGGTCTCGTCGTCATCGACTTCATCGACATGGACGAGAACCGCAACAACCGCGCGGTGGAACGCAAGCTCAAGGATTGCCTGAAGACCGATCGCGCCCGCATTCAGGTCGGACGCATCAGCCATTTCGGCCTGATGGAAATGTCGCGCCAGCGCATGCGTTCCGGCGTGCTCGAGGGCTCGACGGTGAAGTGCCCGCATTGCCAGGGCGTCGGCCTCGTCCGTTCGGTCGAGTCGATGGCGCTGCATGTTCTGCGCGGTGTCGAAGCCGAGGCGATCAAGGGGCGCGCCGCTGCCTTTACGGTGAAGGTGCCGGTCGAGGTTGCCGTCTATATCCTCAATCAGAAGCGCGCCAACCTGCTCGACATCGAAGAGCGATACGGCATGTCGGTCTATATCGAGGCCGACCACACGCTGAAGGGCTCGGAACATCGGGTCGAAGCCGCCGAAGCCCGCGCCCTGACGCGGACGCGCCCTGCCGCTGGCGCGATCAATATCGAAAGCGCCTATGCGGACGAAGACCCCGTTGTCGATGACATCGTCGATGAGGCCGAAGACGAGGCCGAAGAGGCCGAGGCGACGGTCTCTCAATCGCGCGGAGAGACGCGCGGCGAAGGCGGGGACGGCGAAGAGCGCGAGGATCATCCACGCAAGCGCCGCAGGCGCCGCCGCCGCAAGGGCGGTCAGGAACCGCATAGCGAACAGTCCGCACATGGCGACGCACCGCGTGAAGAACGGGGCGAAGCCTCAGCCGAAGACGGCGAGGACGATGGTGAAGACGCGCCGATAGAAGCTGGAGCGGCGACAGGCGGCGATGAAAATGCCGA
>DASVNC010000090.1:0-4501 GCA_036384055.1 Parvibaculum sp. | reverse complement strand
CGGCGCCGCATACCGAGCTTGCGACGGTGACGATGGACGAGGCGGGCGAGGCGGCGCTCGAGCGCGCGGTGACGACGCGCTTTCCCAACGTGACGTCGGTGCGGGTCAAGGAGGCGCTTGAGGCGGTCAACGGCATGCTCGACCAGTTCTCGCTCGCGGTGCGGGCGATGGGCGGCGTCACGCTCATTTCCGGCGTGCTTGTGCTTGCCGGTGCGATGGCGGCGGGCTTCCGCGCCCGGGCGAAGGATGCGGTCATTCTGAAGGTGCTCGGCGCGACGCGGGCGCGCATCCTCGGCATCTATGCGCGGGAATATGCGGCGCTCGGCTTTGCGACCGCGCTCATCGCGGCCTTTGCGGGCAGTCTCGCGGCCTATGTCGTCATCGCCCGGGTGATGGAATTGCCCTGGCGCTTCCTTCCGGCGACGCTGGCGCTCACCGTCATCGGCGCGAGCCTTGCGACCGTGGCGCTGGGGCTTGCGGGCACCTGGCGGGTGCTTTCGGTGCCGGCGGCGCCCAGTCTCCGCGCGGAATAGAGTAACCCGCTGGAAATATTACATTTTCTTTATTTTCCCGTGACGGCGGGCGACCTATTTCACCTTGAATTCCGGGGATTAACTGCCGATATTGAAGGCCAGCACACTCAGGAGGGTGCATAGATCATGGCCAATTTCGACCAGAACAGAGTGCAGGCCGGCTTGGGCGCGCGGGACACCGCGATCGACCAGGGCCTGCGCAGCTACATGCTCAGCGTCTACAACTACATGGCGGCCGGGCTCGCCATCACCGGCGTCGTGGCCTGGCTCGCCTTCAACATGGCCGTCGTCCAGACCGACGGCGGCTTGTCGCTGTCGCCCTTCGGCCAGGCGCTTTATACGAGCCCGCTGCGCTGGGTCGTCATGCTCGCGCCGCTCGGCCTCGTCTTCTATCTCAGCGCGCGGATCAGCTCGATGAGCCTCAGCGCGGCGCAGATTTCCTTCTGGGCCTTTGCCGGCCTGATGGGCCTGTCGCTGTCGAGCGTCTTCCTCGTCTACACGGGCACCTCGATCACGCAGACCTTCTTCGTGACGGCGGCGGCTTTCGGTTCCCTGAGCCTCTACGGCTACACGACGAAGCGCGATCTCTCGGCGATGGGCTCCTTCATGTTCATGGGTCTCATCGGCATCCTCATCGCCTCGCTGGTGAACCTGTTCCTGCACAGCTCTGCCTTGCAGTTCGCCGTCTCGGTTCTCGGCGTCGTGATCTTCGCGGGCCTCACCGCCTGGGACACGCAGCGGATCAAGGAAGTCTATTTCGCGGGCGACGGCGCACTCGATGCCGGCAAGAAAGCCGTGATGGGCGCGCTCTCGCTCTATCTCGACTTCATCAACATGTTCATGTTCCTGCTGCAGTTCCTCGGCAACCGCCGCTGAAGCAAGCACCTGTAAGCGGAAAGCCCCGGTGGAAACACCGGGGCTTTTTTATTTGCGGATGTTCGTTTGCACGGTGCGCGCGGCTCAAGCGTCGATCAACCGCAGCGCGCGTTTCTCGAAGACCTTCAGCACCTGAACGAGATCGTGGCCGCGCTTCAGCACAAGGCCGGTCGCGGCGATCACGGAGAAAGCGCCCTGGCGCCGGGCGAGTTTCGGGCGCTTCTCGATGCGGTAGAGCGGCTGCTCGCTCGACCGGCGGTGGACGGCGAAGATCGCCACTTCGCGCGAGGCGCCGATGGCGTAGTCGCGCCATTCGCCCTCGACGACCTTGCGGCCGTAGACGGACAGTATGGCTTCGAGCTCGGCGCGGGTGAAAAAGACTTCGGCCTCGCGGGGGCGCGGCGTCTGAGCGGACTGCACCAATGTCAGGCCGGCCGCTCTGCTCCAGTCGGGATTTTCATCCGCGATGTCGCTCATGCGCCGCTTTCCTCCTGTGCCGCAATCGGCCCGAACAGGGCCTAACGCCTTCAATAGTCACATGTTACGGGCGATTGTGCGAATGATTCAGGATCACAATATTGCCTTTTTTCAGCCCTTGGGGGGCCATGATGCCCCTCCATATTTCAATCGTTGCCTCACTGGCCCGGTTCTCTTGGACGTTCCGGTATCATCAGCCCCCCAGCCCCACCGGGATGAATTGGGGGACCGGGCCACCCTTCCCCCCAAGGTTCGGGGCAACTCTCCAAAGACTTCAGGTTCAGTCGCCGTCCGGATCCCCCCCCTCCGGACGGCGATTGGCTATCGGGCTCCGGCGCGCCGCAATAACCATGTCCTATGTTTCACTTGAGACGCTTGCGGGCTTGGCCTAAACAGGGCGCGGGTTTGAGGGAAGTCACCGCCAAAAACAACGCCTTACAACAAGGCGACGGGGCTTTTCGGGGAGCAATCGGTCCGGCATGAAAACGGTGAATGCGTCCGGCGAAGCGATGATCGCCATTGACGGGCTGACGAAGCGGTTCGGGCCCTTCACGGCGGTCGACGACATCAGCTTCACGGTGGCGCGCGGCGAGGTGCTGGGCTTTCTCGGGCCCAACGGCGCCGGCAAATCGACGACCATGAAGATGATCACCGGCTTCCTTGCGCCGAGCGAGGGCAGCGCGCGGGTCTGCGGCCATGACGTCGTGTCCGACCAGCTCGCCGCGCAGCGCACCATCGGCTATCTGCCGGAAGGCGCGCCGGCTTACGGCGACATGACGCCGCGCGGTTTTCTGAAATTCATCGCCCGTGTGCGGGCGCTTTCGGGCGCCGCCGCCGACCGGGCGATTGACGAGGCGGTCGCGGCGACCGAATTGCAGGGCGTGCTCGACCAGCCGATCGACACATTGTCCAAGGGTTTTCGCCGCCGTGTCGGCCTGGCGCAGTCGATCCTGCACAATCCGCCGGTCCTCATCATGGACGAGCCGACCGACGGTCTCGATCCGAACCAGAAGCATGAAGTGCGCAAACTGATCGCGCGCATGTCGCCCGACAAGGCGATCATCATCTCGACGCATATTCTCGAAGAGGTCGATGCGATCTGCACGCGCGCCCTCATCATCGACCGCGGCCGCGTCGTCGCCGACGGCACGCCCGCCGAACTCACTGCGCGCTCGCGTTATCACAACGCCGTCTCGCTCACCATCGGCGGCCAGCTGACGGTTGCGGCGGCCGAGGCGCTGAAGCGCATTCCGGGCGTCGCCAGCATCGACATCGTGCCGCGCGGTTCGGAAACCGTGCTGACCCTTTTTCCGCTGCGCGACACCACCAGCGACACGACCATTGTCGATACGGTGGCGCGGATGGCGCGCGAGCAAAACTGGCCGGTGCGGGCGCTGTTCAGCGAAGCGGGCCGGCTCGATGAAGTCTTCCGGCGGCTGACGCGGGGCGACGCCGATGAACTTCCCGGAAAGAGCGCCGCATGAGAGAGCTTTCAGCCGTTTTCCGCCGCGAGCTTGGCGGCTATTTCGCGACGCCGCTCGCCTTCGTCTTCATCGTGATCTTCCTGTTCACGATGGGCGCCTTCACTTTCTACATGGGCGGCTATTTCGAGAGCGGCGAGGCCGATCTCCAGATCTTCTTCAACTTCCACCCCTGGCTCTATCTCTTCCTGATCCCGGCCATCTCGATGCGGCTCTGGGCGGAAGAGCGGCGCACCGGCTCGATCGAACTTCTGCTGTCGCTGCCCGTGCCGCTCTGGGCGGCGGTGCTCGGCAAGTTCCTCGCCGCCTGGGTTTTCTCCGGCATTGCGCTGTCGCTCACATTTCCGATGTGGCTCACCGTCAACTATCTGGGCAATCCGGACAATGGCGTCATTCTGGCCGGTTATGTCGGCAGCTTCCTGATGGCCGGCGGTTATCTCGCCATCGGTTCGTGCCTTTCGGCGACGACGCGCAATCAGGTCATCGCCTTCGTCGTCAGCGTCGTGGTCTGCTTCCTCTTCACTATTTCCGGATTGCCGCTCGTCACCGACTTTTTCGCGAGCTGGGCGCCGCAGCAGGTTCTGAACACCATCGCCTCCTTCTCGTTCTTGACGCATTTCACCGCCATCACGCAGGGCGTCATCGATCTCCGCGACATCATCTTTTTCTTTACGTTGATCGCTTCGTGGCTCGTCGCCACCGGCATCGTCGTCGACATGAAGAAGGCGGGGTAACGCGATGCAGTCTGCCCATCTCCGCTCCGGCACCCGCCTTCTGACGCTCGCTCTGCTGGCGGTGCTGTTCCTGTCGGTCAATCTCTTCTCGAACATCGTCTTCCGTTCGGCCCAGATCGATCTCACCCAGAACCGCCTCTTCACGCTGTCGAAGGGGACGGAGAACGTGCTCGCCAAGATCGACGAGCCGATCACGCTGAAATTCTTCTATTCGGAATCGCTCGCCACGGATTTCCCCCAGGTGCGTACCTATGCCAATCGCGTGCGCGATCTCCTGGAAGAAATCCGTGACCGCTCGCATGGCAAGATCATTCTCGAAGTGGTCGATCCCGAGCCCTTTTCCGAGCAGGAAGACCTCGCCATGTCGCTCGGCCTCAAGGGCGCGCGGACGACCGAGGGC
>DASVNC010000089.1:0-7207 GCA_036384055.1 Parvibaculum sp. | reverse complement strand
CGGCCGTCGCCCGGGCCGCGATGCGCTCGATGTGCTTGCGCCGCGCATCGAACTCGCGGGCGATGTTGTCGTCGTCCGACTGCATCTTGTCGACATCCTGATTGGCATAGTCGAGCACGCCCATCTCTCCGTAGCCCTTGCGGATGCGCGGACCCCAGAGACCGACGTCCTTCACGATCGGCACGATGCGCTGGAACAGCGAATTCCGGAACATCGTCATGAAGCCGGAATTGTACATGTGCTCGCCGCAGGCGACCGGATCGAGGCCGAGATTTTTCCACACCTCGACCGCGTCGAAGCGGTCGCGCATGAGGTAGCTCGCCTCGAGCAGGAACTCCTCGCGCTCGTCGCGTTCCTTTTCGGTGAGATGCGGATAATAGTCGCGCAGCGCCAGCCGTCCGAAAGCGACATGGCGGGCTTCATCCTGCATCACATATGCGTTGACGGCGGCCGCCAGCGGGTTCTGCGCATTGTCGCGGATCTGCGCGAAGGACGCGAGCGCGAGCCCCTCGATGACGACCTGCATGCCCAGATAGGTCATGTCCCAGCGGCTGTCGAGCAGCGTCTGTTCGATCAAATCCTGCAGCGGCTTCGTCATCGGATAGACGATGGCGAATTTTTCCAGAAGCCGCTTGTAGCTTTCGACGTGGCGGGCCTCGTCGATCACCTGCGTCGAGGCATAGAACTTCGAGTCCATGTCCGGCACCTGCGTCACGATCTTCGCGGTGCAGATCAGCGCGCCCTGTTCGCCCTGCATGAACTGCGAAAGCTGCCAGGCCTGAAAATGCTTGCGCACATGCGCTTTTTCCTTGCGCGACATCTTCTCGAACTGCGGCATCCCGTTGATCGGCAGCATCTCGTCCGGCAGCTGCTCGGGATTGTCCTCGTCGAGCTCCTGGGTCCAGTCGAGGCGGGTATTGGCGTCCCACTGCATTTCGACGCCCTTGCGGTAGAGACCCATCATCGCGGTGCGTTGGGGATCGTAGGTCCAGTTGAAGGTCGCATCGAAGCCCTGCGGCACCGACCAGTGACTGCCCTCAAGCTCGATCGCGTACTGTTTCGTGAAGCTCATGCGGTTCCTCCTCCCAAAAGTCCGCTTGCGGAGCAGAGCTCCACAATTCAAGAGAAAGCCTATACCCGCATGGGGTCTCGGAAAATGGCGCCGCAAAAGGTTTTTAGGGTGCGAATCTCCCGGGAACGGCTGCGGCGTGCCCCTCCAAGATCATGCTGCACTGCGAAATTGACCTTGCATCCGCAACAGCAAGCGCCAATGATCCGCCCATATCGAGGCCGGGACACATCGGCGCGTAAACGGCCTGTCGACGAGGTTTGGTTATGACAAAAAATGACAAAGCGGCAGTCGCCGTGGCGGAAAATCCCGCCCCCCTGAAGGACCTCTATGAGGTCGGCGAGATTCCGCCGCTGGGTCATGTGCCGGCGAAAATGTACGCCTGGACGATCCGCCGCGACCGCCAGGGTCCGCCCGAACAGGCCATGCAAGTCGAAGTCGTGCCCACCTGGGAGCTCGACAGCCATGACGTGCTCGTCCTCGTGATGGCCGCCGGCGTCAATTACAACGGCGTCTGGGCGGCGCTCGGCACCCCCATCTCCGTTTTCGACGTCCACAAAGTGCCCTATCACATCGCCGGTTCGGATGCGTCGGGCGTCGTCTATGCCGTCGGCTCCAAGGTCACGCGCTGGAAAGTCGGCGACGAAGTCGTCGTCCATTGCAATCAGGACGACCACGACGACGAGGAAACGAACGGCGGCGATCCGATGTTCTCGCCCACCCAGCGCATCTGGGGCTACGAGACGCCGGACGGCTCCTTCGCGCAGTTCTGCCGCGTCCAGTCGCAGCAGCTGATGAAGCGCCCGCGCCATCTCACCTGGGAAGAGAGCGCCTGCTACACGCTGACGCTGGCCACCGCCTACCGCATGCTCTTCGGCCATCGCCCGCATATTCTGGAGCCCGGACAGAACGTCCTTGTCTGGGGCGCGTCGGGCGGTCTCGGCTGCTTTGCGGTGCAGCTCTGCGCCGCGGCGGGCGCCAACGCCATCGGCGTCATCTCGGATGAATCGAAGCGCGAATATGTGATGTCCTTGGGCGCCAAGGGCGTCATCAACCGCAAGGATTTCGACTGCTGGGGCCAGCTCCCCAAGGTGAACTCGGCCGAGTTCAACGACTTCATGAAAGAGGCCCGGAAATTCGGCAAGGCGATCTGGGACATCACCGGCAAGGGCATCGACCCCGACATCGTTTTCGAGCATCCGGGCGAGGCGACCTTCCCCGTCTCCTGCATGGTCGCCAAGCGCGGCGGCATGGTCGTCTTCTGCGCCGGCACGAGCGGGTTCAACATCACCTTCGATGCCCGCTTCGTCTGGATGCGCCAGAAGCGCATTCAGGGTTCGCACTTCGCGCATCTGAAGCAGGCGTCGGCGGCGAACCAGCTCGTCATCGACCGCCGCATCGATCCGGGCCTTTCGGAAGTCTTTGCCTGGAACAACATTCCCAAGGCCCACATGAAGATGTGGCGGAACGAGCACATGCCCGGCAACATGGCCGTGCTCGTCTCGGCAAAACGTCCCGGCCTGCGCACCTACGAAGATGCGATCGAGGCGGGGAACGGCTGATTTAGCCCAGATGAAGCGCGGTGACGCCGCGCACCGTCACGTATAACCCGACGAGAATGACGACAGCCGCAAAGACCCGCGCGAGCATTTGCTTTTGCGTGGCAAGTCTGCGCGACAGCGCGGTGCCGGCAAGCGCGCCGGCCGCACCGCCCGCCAGCATCAGCGCCGCCACGCGCCAATCGACGAGGCCCGAAAGCGCATAGCTCGCGGCCGTCGCAACGGCGAAAGCGGCGACCGAAACCAGCGACGAGCCGACGGCGTTGATGACCGGCATATTGGTTGCGTTGGTGAGGCCCGGCACGATCAGGAAACCGCCGCCGATGCCGAAGAAGCCTGACAGCGCGCCGACCGCAAGGCCGTATCCGGTGAGCGAAGGGAGAAGCCGCCCCGCGCTCTCCTTGTCGAGGTGAACGGCCGGATCGCCTTCCGCGTTTTTGCGGCGAAGCATCGTCGCGCCGACGGCAAGCATGATGAGACCGAAGAGCGAGAGCAGAAGCTTTCCATCGACCGCCTTGCCGAGGCGGGCGCCGAAAAACGCACCGGCGACGCCCGCCACGGCGAAAACAAGCGCGCAAGGCCATTTGACCGTCCGCGCCCGTGCGTGGAGCGCGACGCCGACGCCCGCATTCGCCGCCACCGCGACGGCGCTGGTGCCGATGGCGACATGGGTGGACGGCAGACCGACCGCATAAAGCAGCAGCGGCACGGCGAGGATCGAGCCGCCGCCGCCGATGAGCCCGAGGGTCAGGCCGACGACGCCGCCTGACAGAAGCGAAATGAGATCAGCAAGAGACATCGAAAGCATGGTCAATGCGCCGTGGCTAGAGCGTTTCCAGGTGAAGTGGAATCCGGTTCACCGTCCGGAAACACGATAAAACAATGAGTTAGAGCCCTTCATCGTTTCAATGAAGCGATGAAGGGCTCTAGTCTCACGCGGCCCGCCTGTTCCACGGCATCAGGGCGAGAAGCCGCGCCATGCCGCAATAGCCGGAAGCGCCCGCGAAAACGAGCCCGGCGCCGACGAAAGCCGACAGCGCGTAGAACCCCGGATGAAGCGCCGTCCCGAGGAGCACGCCGAAAATCACGAGCGACCCGGCGGCAATCTGAACCTGCCGCATGATCTCGATCGGCTGCCTGGTGTCCGTGGCGACCGGCAGGCCCGCCTTCTTCCAGGCATCGAGACCGCCTTCGAGGATATAGGCCTCGCACACATCGGAGGGCAGCTTCGCCGCATTCGCCTGCGTCCGCATCCCCGACTTGCAGTGATAAACGACGATCTCGCCCGCCCGCGGGCCGGCGAAATTGCCGATCTTGGAGAGCGGCGCATTCCGCGCACCGGGAATATGTTCGCGCGCAAACTCGTCCGGCTCGCGGATGTCGATGATGGTCGCGCCGTGATCCTTGAGCGACTTCGCCTTGGCGGGAGTGAGAACATTCAGCGTCATTTTTCCATTCCTTGATCTGCTTCAACGCGGCCTGGGCCGCTCACGGGCAATAAATGTCTTTCAGAACCTTGAGGATCTTCGCCGCGTTGGGATCGGCGATCCGGTAGAAAACCATCTGCTGGTCCTTGCGCGTTTCGACGAGGCCGTCGTCGCGCAGCTTGGCGAGATGCTGCGAGAGCGCCGACATGCCGAGATCCACTTCAGCGGCGATGTCCGACACATTGACCTCGCCGCGCATGGCAAGTGTGCAGAGGATGAGAAGCCGCTTCTCGCTCGAGAGCAGCCGCAACATGGCGGCGGCCTCGCCCGCGCTTGCCGCCAAGCGGCTCATATCGACTTTCTTCAACATCTTCATGCCTGCGTCATTTTAGATATTGCTAATTTAGTAATTACTAACATATATGTCAAGTCGTCATCGTGAACTTCGGAGACCGGCCATGACCGTCAACCCTTCCATCCGCGCATTTTTCGACGAGCCGACGAACACCGTGAGCTACCTGGTCGTTGACCCCTCGACCCGTGACGCGGCGGTCATCGACCCCGTGCTCGACTTCGACGGGCGGACCGGAAAAATCTCGACGTCGGGCGCGGACGCCATTCTGGCGGCGGCGGCGGAGGCGGGCGCGAAGATCGTCTGGATCCTCGAAACGCATGCCCATGCCGATCACCTGTCTGCGGGGCACTATCTGAAGGCGAAGACCGGCGCCCGCATCGGTATCGGCGCCAAAATCGGCGACGTACAGAAAATCTTCAATCCGGTCTTCAGCGTCGCGCCCCGGCCCGCCGACGGCCGGGAATTCAACGGGCTGTTTACAGACGGCGAGAGCTTCGCGATCGGAAAAACGACTGTCGAGGTGCTGGCGACGCCCGGCCACACGCCGGCTTGCATCTCCTACAAGATCGGCGATGCGGTCTTTGTCGGCGACACGCTCTTCATGCCGGACTATGGGACTGCGCGGGCGGACTTTCCGGGCGGCGACGCCCATGCCCTCTATCGCTCGATCCGCCGTCTCCTGTCGCTGCCGCCAGAGACGCGGCTCTTCATGTGCCACGACTACAAGGCGCCCGGCCGCAGCGATTACGCCTGGGAGACGACGGTTGCCGAGGAGCGTGCGAAAAACATCCACGCCCATGACGGCATCGGCGAAGCCGATTTCGTCGCCATGCGCGAGGCGCGTGACAAAACGCTAGCCGCTCCGCTTCTGCTGCTGCCCTCAATTCAGGTCAACATCCATGCAGGCGAGCTGCCGCCGCCGGAGCAGAACGGAAAGCGTTATCTGCGTACGCCGCTGACACTGACGGCGGAGACCGACGCGGCGCTCTGAGCGCCGCCCTCCGTCCCGTCTGCCTAGTGGGCGATGCGCGGCTCGTGATGCTCCGCGGCCTGGGCGGCTGCCGCGACAAGCTCGGCGTCGGCTTCGCCCGCATGATCGTCATGGACGACCTCCGCCGCCGACTCTTCTTCGCCATGCGGCTCATTCACATCGTCATAAATTTCCGCGGCCGCCATAGAACTTGTCGGAAATCTCGATGGCGCGGTCGGGACTGACGAACTTCACCGCCCCCCAGGCCATGAGATAGAGGCCGGTGCAGAGCCGCAGGACCAGCAGAGTGGCCGCTTTCATACCCTTGTCCCCCAGCAAAGAAAGCTATCCAGCCGCATCGTCCCAGCCGCATCCTCAGTGTGACCGGAAGGGGCTGCCCGCGCCAAGCGTAAGTTTTATGACGAGTCGAGTTTGCCGCATGGCCCGACACCTCGTCTGGCCGCATGCTGATCTTCGGGCTATACCAGCCTTTCCACTTCCGAGATCGGACCCAGGAACCCCTTCGACATGAGCCTTGCCCAGAATTCGTCCGCCAATTCCTCCGAAAACCTCGTTCTCGACGATCTGTTGCCGCTCGCCGCAAAGGCGGTCGAAGCCGCTGACGCGCTTCTCGCGCGCGCCAAGACCGCGGTTGCTCAAAAAACAAGCAAGGACGGCCGCATCTCGGCGGCGCTCATCGAGCGCGAACAGTTCGCCGCCCACGGCCTCGCCTGGACCGCGACCTATGTCGAGGCGCTCCGCCAGCTTCACGCCTATGCCGCGCGCATGACCGGCGAAGGCCGCTTCGGCGAGCTTGAGGCGCTGATGGTGCAGATCGCCTTTGGCGAATATCTGAGCCAGCTCGCCGGCGGCATTCCGATGAGCCAGGGCGAGATCGTCCGCCTGCGCGACCTCGGCCTGTCGCACGAGGAGGGAGCGGTGCTCTTCACCGACGCCGTCCGCAAGCTGATCGTCAGCGGCAATACGGCCGAAGTCCGCAACCGCGCCGCCGAACTCATTGCCGGAAAGCAGGGCGCCGCGACCTTCGGCGATGCCGGGCTGGAAGAAACCTACGAAACGATCCGCGACCAGATGCGCCGCTTCGCCGATGCCGAAGTGGTGCCGCATGCCCATGACTGGCATCTGAAGGACGACTACATCCCGATGTCGGTCATCGAGCAGATGGCCGAACTCGGCGTCTTCGGCCTGACCATCCCCGAAGAATTCGGCGGGCTCGGCCTCGGCAAGGAATCGATGTGCGTCGTCTCCGAGGAACTGTCGCGCGGCTATATCGGCGTCGGCTCGCTCGGCACGCGCTCGGAAATCGCCGCCGAACTGATCCTGGGCGGCGGCACGCCCGAGCAGAAGGCGAAATGGCTGCCGAAGATTGCGTCAGGCGAAGTGCTGCCCACCGCCGTCTTCACCGAGCCCAACACCGGCTCCGATCTCGCCAGCCTGAAGACGCGCGGCCGCCGCGAGGGCGACGTCTACAAGATCACCGGCAACAAGACCTGGATCACGCACGCGGCCCGCGCCGACGTGATGACGCTGCTCTGCCGCACCAACGACCAGCCGGGCTACAAGGGCCTCTCCATGATGCTCGCCGAAAAGCCGCGCGGCACGGAGGAGAACCCCTTCCCCGCCCAGGGCATGACCGGCGGCGAAATCGAAGTGCTCGGCTATCGCGGCATGAAGGAATTCGAACTCGGCTTCGACAACTTTGAAGTGAAGGCGGAGAACCTGCTCGGCGGCGAGGAAGGCCAGGGCTTCAAGCAGCTGATGCAGACCTTCGAAAGCGCCCGCATCCAGACGGCAGCCCGCGCCATC
>DASVNC010000088.1:0-1796 GCA_036384055.1 Parvibaculum sp. | reverse complement strand
TCGAGGCAGGCGCGCAGATAGGCGCTGACCGAGCCCTTGCCGTTCGTGCCCGCGATGTGAAAGGTCGGCGGCAGCGCGCGCTCGGGGTGGCCCAGCGCCTTCAGGAGGCGCCATGTCCGGTCGAGCGACAGATCGATGAGCTTCGAATGAAGCTTCGTCACCCGCTCGAGAATGACGTCGCTCGTATCCGGACTATCTGGCTTTCCGGCCAAGACGGGCCCGTCAGCGCCCGCCGGCGCTCGCGCGCGGCGTGATGAGCGTCGTCGAGACGTCCCGCGTGCCGGGTTTCGTCTTGTGCATCAGCAGGCGAATGGCGCGCGCCAGCGTTTCCTTCAACTTGTGGCGATGAACGATGGTGTCGATCATGCCGTGGTTGAACTGGAACTCTGCCTTCTGGAAGTCGTCAGGCAGCTTTTCGCGGATCGTCTGCTCGATGACGCGCCGTCCCGAAAAGCCGATCAGCGCGCCGGGCTCGGCAATCTGGATGTCGCCGAGCATCGCATAGGACGCGAGCACGCCGCCCGTGGTCGGGTCGGTGAGGACGACAATGTAGGGAAGCCCCGCCTCGCGCAGCATCTGCACGGCCACGGTCGTCCGCGGCATCTGCATCAGCGAGAGAATGCCTTCCTGCATGCGCGCGCCGCCCGCCGCCGAAAAAAGCACATAAGGCGCGTGCTTCTCGATGGCGACTTCCGCGCCCTTGATGATCGCTTCGCCTGCCGCCATGCCGAGCGAGCCGCCCATGAAGGCGAAGTCCTGGATCGAGATGACCGTCTCGACGCCCTCGACCGGCCCATGCGCGACGGTGACGGAATCGTCGCGGCCGGTCTTGGCGCGGGCTTCCTTCAGGCGCTCCGGATATTTCTTCTGGTCGCGGAACTTCAGCGGATCGAGCGGCACGCCGTCGATGGGAACCAGCTGATACTGCCCGGCGTCGAAAAGCGAGGCGAGCCGTTCTTTCGTGCCGAGCCGCATGTGGTGGTCGCAATGCGGGCAGACATTGAGCGCCGCGTCGAGATCGCGGTGGAAAATCATTTCGCCGCAGGCCGGGCATTTGCGCCACAGATTGTCCGGCGTGTCGTCCTTGCGCTTCTTGAAGACGCGCTGAATGCGCGGACGGACGACGTTGCTGATCCAGTTCATGGGCTCTGCTCCTTATTCCGCCGCTTTGGCGCGGGCGCCGTGAACGCCCTTGGCAAGCGCATCGACGAAAGCAAGCACGCGGGCCGCGCCGCCCGGTTTGAGCTTGCCATGCCCGTCATGTTCCTCGGCAATCGCGCCGACAATGGCCGAGCCGACGACGGCGCCATCGGCGTCGCGCGCGATCTGGGCCGCCTGCTCCGGCGTGCGGATGCCGAAGCCGACCGCGACCGGCAACGATGTATGCCGCTTGATCCGCTCGACGGCGCGGGCGACGCCCCGCGCTTCCGGTGCGGCCGAGCCGGTGATGCCGTTGATCGAGACGTAATAGACGAAGCCCGACGTATTTTCGAGCACCTTGGGCAGGCGCCTGTCGTCGGTCGTCGGCGTCGCCAGACGAATAAAGTTGAGCCCCGCCTTCAAGGCAGGCTCGCAAAGCTCGTCGTCTTCCTCGGGCGGCAGATCGATGACGATGAGCCCATCGACGCCGGCGGCTTTCGCCGCGACGAGAAATTTATCGACGCCCATGTGATAGATCGGATTGTAGTAGCCCATCAGCACGATCGGCGTGTCGGCATCCTGCGTGCGAAACCGCTTCACGAGATCGAGCGTCTTCAAAAGCGTCGCGCCGGCCTTCAGTGCCCGTTGCGACGAAG
>DASVNC010000087.1:0-8038 GCA_036384055.1 Parvibaculum sp. | reverse complement strand
GCGGTGCCCCAATCGACGCAGGCAAGCCAGCCCGCATTGCAATGCGTCAGCACGTTGACGGTTTTGCCGGGCTTCTGTTCGGAGAGCCCGCGAATGAGCTTCAGCCCCTGCACGCCGATCTGGCGGCAGATTTCGACATCGTCGTCGCAGATTTTCGCCGCCCGCGCATAAGCCGCCTCGACCCGCCCGCCGGGACCGTGCGGCGTCACTGCCTCGATCATCTCATCGAGCGCCCATTTGAGGTTGATCGCCGTCGGCCGCGTCGCGGCGAGCATCCGATAGGCTTCATGAAGCGCGGCGTCCGAGGCGTCGTCGCGCAGCGCAAGGCAAAGCCCGTAGGCCGCCGTCGCGCCGATCAGCGGCGCGCCGCGCACCACCATGTCCTTGATCGCGCGCGCCGCGTCGTCCGCCGTGCGAAGCCGCAGCGTCGCAAACACATGAGGCAGCTTCGTCTGGTCGATCACCTCGACGGACCAGCCGTCCTCTGCGACCCAGATGGTGCGGTAATGAATGCCGTCGATTTTCACGAGGGATATCCCTCTTCAATGTCCGTCGAAAACGCAGAGCGACAGAACTTCGATGTCCAGCGCCTCGAGTATCTGCCGTCCGCCAAGCGCCGGCAATTCGATGACGAAACTCGCCGCCGTGACGACGCCGCCGGCCCGCGCCACGAGCTTGGCGGCGGCCTCCGCCGTGCCGCCGGTGGCGATGAGATCGTCGATCAGCAGCACGCGGTCGCCTTCCTTGATCGCGTCGGAATGGATTTCGACCGTATCGGTGCCATATTCAAGGGCGTATTCCTGGCCGATGGTTTTCCAGGGCAGCTTGCCCTTCTTGCGCACCGGCACGAAGCCGAGCTGCAACTGGTGCGCGATGGCGCCGCCCAGAATGAAGCCGCGCGCTTCGATGCCCGCCACCATGTCGAATTTGGTCCGGTCATGAAGTTTCACCATCGCATCGACCGCGCTGCGAAAGCCGACGGCGTCGCCGAGCAAGGTCGTGATGTCACGAAACATGATGCCGGGCTTGGGGTAATCCGGGATCGTGCGGATGAAATCTTTCATGTCCATATGTCCTGTTGTCAGCCTCTCAGCACGCGGCCGGCCACGGCATCGAGCTTCTTCATCAGCGCCGGATCGCGCTTCTCCGGCGCCGTAATCAACGCATTGTCGAGCGCCCGGTCGAAGCCCTGCGGCGAAGGCGCGCGCTCCGGGCCGAAGCTCCTGGCCACCTCGCGCAGCAGCGTGCGCGCCTGCACGGCATTCTCGCCGAGAATTTTCACCACGGCCGCGACATCGACATTGTCGTGATGGGGATGCCAGCAATCGTAATCCGTCACCATCGCGACCGTCGCGTAGCAAATCTCGGCCTCGCGTGCGAGCTTCGCCTCCGGCATGTTGGTCATGCCGATGACCGAGCAGCCCCAGGAACGGTAAAGCTCGCTCTCGGCGAGGCTCGAAAACTGCGGACCCTCCATCACCATGTAGGTGCCGCCGCGCTTGTGCGGAATCTCATGCGCCTTGCAGGCCGCCTCGATGTGGTCGCCGAGCCGCGGGCAGACAGGCTGTGCCATCGACACATGGGCGACGAGGCCCGGTCCGAAAAAACTTTTCTCGCGCGCGAAGGTCCGGTCGATGAACTGGTCGACAATGACGAAGGTGCCCGGCGGCAGCTCTTCCTTGAGCGAGCCGACCGCCGAAACCGAAATGATGTCGGTGACGCCTGCCCGCTTCAGCGCGTCGATATTGGCGCGGTAGTTGATGCTCGACGGCGAATGCACATGGCCGCGCCCATGACGCGGCAGGAACACCATGTCGACATCGCCCTTTTCGGTCGCCAGCGTGCCGAAATGCAGCTCGTCCGACGCCTCGCCCCAGGGGGTTTCGACGCGCGCCCAGCGCTCGCCCTTCAACCCCGGAAACTCATAGACGCCGCTGCCGCCGATCACGCCCAGAACTGTCTTCGTCATGCCCGACCTTTCGCCTCATTCAAGCGGCGGGACCATAACAAAGAAATGCGACCCAGGCATGAAAAAGGGCCTCACGAAGAGGCCCTTTCCAGTTCAGCGATCGCCGGCGGCTCAGTGCTGGTCGGACCAGACCTTGCGCACGACGGTGTAAAGCAGGCCCGACAGCACGAGCAGATAGATCATGATCTGGAAGCCCAGACGATGGCGCTCTTCGAGCTTGGGTTCGGACACCCAGGCGAGGAAGGCCGAAACGTCCTTCGCTTCCTGGTCGAGATTGTTCGGCGTGCCGTCGTCGAAATCGACCTGGCCGTCGTTCAGCGGCTGCGGCATGGCGATGTGGTTGCCCGGGAAAGCCGCATTGTAGTGCAGGCCCGCCGGAACCGGCTCGGCGCCCGCGGGCGCCGCTTCATAGCCGGTCAGGATCGAGTAGATGTAGCTCGCCCCGCCCTCGCGCGCCTTGACGAGCAGCGACATATCGGGCGGCAGCGCGCCGCCGAGAGCCGCGCGCGCCGCTTCCTCGTTCGGATAGGGCGCCGGGAACGGATCGCTGGGCTTGCCGGGACGCTGGAACATGTCGCCCTGGTCGTTCGGGCCGTCCTGCACCTGATAGCCAGCGGCCAGCGCCTTCACTTCCGCTTCGCTGAATTCCGGTCCGCCCTTTTCGTCGAGATCGCGGAAATGGACGAGGTTCATCGAATGGCAGGTCGAGCAGACCTCCTTGTAGACCTTGTAACCGCGGCGCAGCTGGCTGCGGTCATAGGTGCCGAAGGGGCCGTCGAACGAGTAGTCGACATGCTTGAGGCCCGGGTTCTCGCCGCCCTCGGCATTCGCCGGTGCGGAGGAGAAGGCGACGCCGAGCGCAAGCGCGGCGACGGCGGCGAAGGGCGCGATTTTCTGGATCATCTTCATTTTCATGTGCCGCTCCCCCATCAGGCCTTCGCCGCGCCGAGAACCGACGCCGAGATACTCTCGGGCAGCGGCTTCGGCTTCTCGATCAGGCCGAGAAGCGGGAAGAGAATGATGAAGTGGATGAAATAGTAGGAGGAGAGGATGCGGGCGAGATAGGTGACCGTGAAGTCGATGCTGCCCACATGCGTGATGACCATATCCGGCGTCTGCGCGCCGCACCAGCCGAGGCCGATGCAGACGATCAGATGCAGCCAGAAGAACTGCTTGTAGAGCGGACGGAAACGCGCCGAGCGCACTTTCGAGGTGTCGAGCCAAGGCAGCACGAAGAGCACCGCGATCGCCGAGAACATCAGCAGCACGCCGCCGAGCTTGTCCGGCACCGCGCGCAGGATCGCGTAGAACGGCAGCAGGTACCATTCCGGCACGATGTGAGCCGGCGTCTTCAGCGGGTTGGCGATTTCAGAGTTCGCCACGTCGCCGAGGCCGAGCGGGTTGAAGAACACGAAATAGGCAAAGAGGATCAGGAACAGCGACATGCCGAAGGCGTCCTTGGCGGTCGCAAACGGCGTGAAGGGAACCGTGTCCTTGTCGCCCTTCGGCTCGACGCCGGTCGGGTTGTTCTGCCCCGTCACATGCAACGCCCAGATGTGGAGAATGACCACGCCGGCGATGAGGAACGGGAAGAGGTAATGCAGCGAGAAGAAGCGGTTGAGCGTCGGATCGCCGATCGCATAGCCGCCCCACAGCCAGGTGCTGACGGACTTGCCGACCAGCGGAATGGCGCTGAAGAGGTTGGTAATGACGGTCGCGCCCCAGAAGCTCATCTGGCCCCACGGCAGCACATAGCCGAAGAAGGCGGTCGCCATCATCAGCAGGTAAATGAGCACGCCGAGGATCCACAGGATTTCGCGCGGCGCCTTGTAGGAGCCGTAATAGAGACCGCGGAACATGTGGACGTAAACGGCGATGAAGAACATCGAGGCGCCGTTCGAATGCGTGTAGCGCAGCAGCCAGCCGTAGTTCACGTCGCGCATGATGTGCTCGACGCTGTTGAAGGCCAGGTCCGTCTGCGGAATGTAATGCATCGCCAGCACGATGCCGGTGATGATCTGAATGCCGAGGCAAAGCGTGAGGATGCCGCCGAAGGTCCACCAGTAGTTGAGGTTCCTCGGCGTCGGGTAGCTTACCGCCGTGTCGTGCGCCAGCCGGATGATCGGCAGGCGCGAGTCGATCCACTTGGTGAAGCCGTTGGTGGGCTTGTAGGTGCTATGGCCGCTCATCTGTCGCCCTCTCAGCCGATCTGGACTTTGGTGTCGGACACGAATTTGTAAGGCGGCACTTCCAGATTGAGAGGCGCCGGGCCCTTACGGATGCGGCCGGACGTGTCGTAGACCGAACCGTGGCAGGGGCAGAGATAACCGTTGAACTCGCCCTTGTAGGCGAGCGGGATGCAGCCCAGATGGGTGCAGATGCCGACGAGGATCAGCCACTGCTTTTCGAGCTCGCCGTTCGGACCCTTCATGAGGCGGGCATCGTCCGTCTGCGGGTCGCGCAGCGTCGAGATGTCGACGGCCTCGGCCGCCTTGATCTCTTCCTCGGAGCGATGGCGGACGAAGACCGGCTTGCCGCGCCATTTGATGGTGATTTCCTGGCCGACGGGAACGGCGCCGATATCGAGCTCGATCGAGGCGAGCGCCAGCACCGATGCGTCGGGGTTCATCTGATCGATCAAAGGCCAGACGGCCGTTGCGGCGCCGACGGCGGCGAATGCCCCTGTAGCCACGTACAGGAAATCGCGCCTTGTCGGCTCGTCCGCGTGGATTTCTGCCACGGTTGAGGTCTCCTCGCTTGAAAAGGCCAACCTCGCTTGCCCGCCTCAACGGCGGAGCCTCCGAGGTCGCTCTCGGAAGGCTTCAAAAACGACGTGGCGCAAACCGGTTAGATCGGACGAAAGCCCCCATCTGGTGAGGACGAATCCCCTGCTTTCGCCCCAGATGCGAGGTTTTGTGGCATCCAATAGACAGCTTGTCCAGACCTCTATGCGCTGTGGCAGGATGACGCATCGCCGCACGAATGAATCCAGACTGAATCCGGAGATCGCACCGCCATTCGCGAACCGTTCGCGGCCCCCAAGGAGACCCATGCGCCTCGCCCTCTACGAGCCCGACATTCCACAGAACACCGGCACGCTGATCCGCCTGGCTGCGTGCATGGGCGTGGCCCTGGACGTGATCGAGCCCTGCGGCTTTCCGTGGGACGACCGGGCGCTGAAGCGCGCCGGCATGGATTATGTCGCCCTGGCTGACGTCACCCGCCATGTCTCCTGGCAGGCCTATGCGGCGGAGCGCAGCCCGGCAAGCCGCCTCGTTCTGCTGACCACCAAGAGTGCCCTGCCCTATACCGGCTTTGCCTTCCGCCCCGGCGACACATTGCTCGTCGGGCGCGAAACCGCCGGCGTCCCGCCCGAAGTCCATGAGGCGGCGGATGCCCGGATCGCCGTCCCGATGCGGGCCGAAACCCGCTCACTTAACGTCGCCATCGCGGCGGCGATGATTCTGGGCGAGGCCTTGAGGCAGACAAACGCCTTCCCCGCCGCTAAAACGGCGGCGGCGGACAAGGGGAGCGCGGCATGACGGCAACAGCGGCAAACGACAAGGTGGCGGAGCGCAAGGCGCGCGCGGCAACCTGGTTCCGCGAATTGCGCGACCTCATCTGCGCCGAATTCGAGAAGATCGAGGACGAGCTTTCCGGCCCTCTCGCTGATCGTCCCGCCGGCCGCTTCGAGCGCAAGCCCTGGACGCGCGGCGACGGCGCGACGGATCAGGGCGGCGGCGAAATGTCGATCATGCATGGCCGCGTCTTCGAAAAGGTCGGCGTTCACATCTCGACCGTTCATGGCGAATTCTCGGAAGACTTCCGCAAGCAGATGCAAGGCGCCGAAGACGATCCCCGCTTCTGGGCCTCGGGCATCTCGCTGATCGCCCATATGCAGAACCCGCGCGTCCCTGCCGTCCACATGAACACGCGCCACGTCGTGACGACAAAAGCCTGGTTCGGCGGCGGCGGCGACCTGACGCCCGTGCTCGATGTGCAGCGCCGCGACGACCATCCCGACACGCTCGAATTCCACGCCGCTATGAAGCGCGCCTGCGACGCGCATGACGCAGGCTACTATCCGCGCTTCAAGAAATGGTGCGACGAATATTTCTATCTGCCGCACCGCAAGGAACCGCGCGGCACCGGCGGCATATTCTACGACCACCATGACAGCGGCGACTGGGACAAGGACTTCGCCTTCACGCAAGCCGTCGGCCGCGCCTTCCTCGATGTCTATCCGAAACTGGTCCGCCGCCACATGAACGAGACCTGGACGCCCGCCGAGCGCGAAGAGCAATTAATCCGCCGCGGCCGCTACGTCGAGTTCAACCTGCTCTACGACCGCGGCACCACCTTCGGCCTGAAGACCGGCGGCAATGTGGAATCGATCCTGTCGTCGATGCCGCCTGAGGTGAAGTGGCCGTGATCCGGGGCTAGACCGCCTTCGAGTGCCTGACTTCGCCCTGGTCGAGATAGCGGTCGAAGACGGCGCAGACGGCGCGCACCAGCGGCCTGCCCTCCTCCGTCACGGCGAGCTTGTGTCCCTCGCGGCGCACGATGCCGTCGGCTTCGAGCGCCGCCAGCGCCGACAATTCCGGCTCGAAGCTGTAGCCTGAAAATCCGCTATGCGCGGCGATGGCGTCGAGATCGACGGCCATGTCGCACATCAGCCGCTCGATGATGTCGTGCCGCAGCCTGTCGTCGCTCGAAACTTCGACGCCGCGCGCCACCGGCAACCGGCCGTCCCTCACCATCGCCTTGTAACGGCCGATGTCGACTTCGTTGGCGACATAGCCTTGCGGCAAAGCCCCGATGCCCGACGCACCGAGGCCGATCAGGGCCGGCGCGGCATCCGTCGTGTAGCCCTGAAAATTGCGGTGAAGCGCGCCGCGCGCCTGCGCCGCGACAATCTCGTCGTCCGGCAGCGCGAAATGATCGAGGCCGACGGCGACATAGCCGTGGGATTTGAGACGCGCGGCCGCCGCCTCATATTGCGTCCAGCGCGCGCCGAGCCCCGGCAGCGCCGCTTCCGGAATGAGCCGCTGATGCGTCTTCATCCAGGGCACATGCGCATAGCCGAAAAGCGCGATGCGCGACGGCCGGAACTCCGCCGCCATATCGACCGTCGCCTCGACGCTCTCGACCGTCTGATAGGGAAGCCCGTAAACGAGATCCATGTTGATCGCGTCGATGTCGTGCCCGCGCAGCCAGCCGATGACGCGGGCCGTGAGCTGCGCCGACTGCACGCGGCCAATCGCCTGCTGAACCTGCCGGTTGAAATCCTGCACGCCGATGGACACGCGGGTGACGCCCGCCTGGGCCATCGCAGTCACGAATTCATGAGTTGTCGTCCGCGGATCGAGCTCGACGGCGATCTCCGCACCCGTCTCGACCTCGAACGCGGCGCCCAGCCAGCCCATCGCGCGGGTGAAATCGTGCGGCGTGAGGATCGTCGGACTGCCGCCGCCGAAATGGATGTGCGTCGCATGCATGCGCTTGGGAAACGCTTCCGCGACCAATCCGATCTCTTCGGCCAGCACTTCCAGATAGTCGGCGACCGGCGCGTATTTTTTCGTCGCCTTGGTGTGGCAGCCGCAGAAAAAGCACATCTGCGCGCAATAGGGAATGTGGAGATAGAGCGAAAGCGGCGTCGCCGGATCGAGCGCCGAGAGCCATGAGCGATAGCGCGCGCCATCGACCGAAGGCCCGAAATGCGGTGCCGTCGGATAGGAGGTGTAGCGCGGTACACGAAGGTCGTAGCGCTCTATGAGATCGTTCCGCATGGCGACGCACCCGCATTTCACAAGGCAGCCGGCGCCACATTGTGAGCGGCTGGTTGCACGATGAAAGCTGGTCCCCGGACCAGGGCGCGGCATTGATCAAAATCAAACGGGCCCGGTCCGATTGTCGCGCCTATTGGGCGGCGTCCTTCGGCACCTGACGCAGCAAGTCCTGCATCCGCCCGTGATTCCGAAATCCCAGGTCGCACCGAAAACGATGTCGTCGAGCACCCAGCCGCCATTGCCTTTGACGAGCGCCGCCTGATCGACCCATTTCGTCGGC
>DASVNC010000086.1:0-8150 GCA_036384055.1 Parvibaculum sp. | reverse complement strand
CGACGCCGCCGAAGAAGTGCGGCCGGAAGCGATCCTCCAAACCTGCGGTCGCCGGACCTTCCGGCACGATTCGGGTGACGAAGCCGTCCGGATACATCGTCTTGACGTCGGGGTGCCAGATCACGTCGACCTTCTCTGCGGCGAGGATTGCGAGGTCCGACTTCCAGGTTCGGGGGTAGGAGCCGAAATCCTCGGTCGGCGCGAACTGCGTCGGGTTGACGAAGATCGAGACGATCACGCGGTCAACTTTCGTTTTCGCCAGATCGACCAGCGACAGATGCCCGGCGTGAAGCGCGCCCATCGTCGGCACCAGACCGATTTTTAATCCGCCTTTCCGCCAGTCCGCGACAGCGGCGCGCAGATCGGCGACGGTGCGGGCGACGGGCAGGGCGTAGCTCTTGGTGTCGAGGGGCATGGGGCACTCCGGAAATCCGGCGCGGAGATTAGAGGATTGGCGTGCCGCGCTCAACGGCGTCCGGTGCTGGCTTGGGTATCAGAGCGGCCGGATGGCGCCGCTGGGGCCGCATCCTTCGAGACGCGGCTTCGCCGCTCCTCAGGATGAGGAATGAACTCTGTATTTGAACCTCATCCTGAGGAGGGCCGCAGGCCCGTCTCGAAGGATGCGGCCACAGGCGAGAGCTTCAGACGAGCTTGCCCTCGATCGCGTTTCGGTAAAGCGTTTCGTAGTCGCCGACCGTCATCGGCAGCGGGTTGCCGCCGGTCGAGGGGTCTTCGAGCGCCATCGGCGCGCCTTCGGGGATCATGTCGAGGTCGACGCCGATCTCCTTCAGCGTGTGCGGAATGCCGATGTCCTGGCGCAGTTGCAGAACCCAATCGACGAAGCCCGAGAAACTCTGATCTTTCAGGTTCATGTAACGCGCCGAGGCGGCGAGCTTTTCCTCGATGGCCTTCTTGTTGTGAATGAGCACGTAAGGCATGACGACGGCATTGGTGAGGCCGTGATGCGTGCCCCTGAGCGACGAGCAGGGATGGCTCATCGAGTGCATCGCGCCGAGGCCTTTCTGGAAGGCCGTTGCGCCCATTGAGGAAGCCGCCAGCATGAAGGCGCGGGCTTCGACGTTGGAGCCGGTTTTCACCGCCACCGGTAGCCACTCCTTCACCAGACGCATGCCTTCCAGCGCAATGCCGTTGCCCATCGGGTGCCAGAAGGGCGAGCAATAGGCTTCGAGATTGTGCGAGAGCGCGTCCATGCCGGTCGCCGCCGTAATGTGGGCGGGGAGGCCGACGGTCAGCTCCGGATCGGCGATCACTTCGACCGGCTGCATCTTCGGGTGGAAGATGATTTTTTTGGTGTGGTCGCGCTCGTCGACGATGACGGCGGCGCGGCCGACTTCGGAGCCGGTGCCTGCCGTCGTCGGCACGGCGACGATGGGGGCGATGCCTTTGGGGTCGGCCCGCGTCCACCAGTCTTCGCGGTCTTCATAATCCCACATGGGTCTCGTCTGGCCGGACATGAAGGCGATGGCCTTGCCCGCGTCCATCGCGCTGCCGCCGCCGATCAGCACGACGCCGTCATGGCGGCCATTGCGGAAGACTTTCAGGCCCGCATCGACATCGGCGCCGACGGGGTTTGGATGCACCTCGGCGAAAAGCGCCGAGGGCAGGCCGCCCTGTTCCAGCGTCTGGATCGCGTCGATGATCATCGGCAGGGGCTTCAGGCCCGGATCGGTGACGATCAAGGGGCGTGTGATTCCGGCGGCGCGGCAGGCGTCGGCCAGTTCGCTCATGCGGCCGGCGCCGAAGCGGACTTTGGTCGGATAGTTCCAGTTGGAAGACAGCGAAGCGTACTTGTCGATCATTTCGTTTTTGTCCGCAGGTGATAGCTCTTCGGCCGTGTGAGATATTCATAGCCGACGCGCGAAAGCGTGCAGCCGCGACCGGTATCCTTGACGCCGGTCCAGGCAAGCGCCGGATCGAGATAGTCGCAGCGGTTCATGAACCATGTGCCGGTCTCGATGCGGTCGCCGATGGCGATGGCGGCGTCTTCGTCTTCGGTCCAGATCGCGGCGGTGAGGCCATAGGGGCTGTCGTTCATAAGCTGCACGGCCTCGTCGTCCGAGCGCACTTTCATGATGCCGATGACCGGGCCGAAAGTCTCCTCGCGCATCACGTCCATCTGGTGATTGACGTTCACGAGAACCTGCGGCGCGAGATAGGGCGTGCCCGCCTTCGATGCCGGGAAAGACTTTTCGTCGATCAATGCTTTGGCGCCGCCGCGGACCGCGCTTTCGACCTGACCGCGCACGAAGGCGGCGGCTGACGACCGCACCATCGGTCCGAGTGTGGTCGCGGCGTCGAGCGGGCTGCCGAGTTTGTAGGTTTTAGCCAAGGCAACGAAGCCCTCGACGAATGTGTCGTAGACGCTTTCATGCACGTAAAGCCGCTCCATGCCGCAGCAGGACTGGCCGGAGTTGAAATAGGCGCCGTCGACCAGATTCTCGACCGCATGGGGAATGTTGGCATCGGCGCGGACATAGGCCGGATCCTTGCCGCCGAGTTCGAGGCCGATGCCGATGAAACGCTCGGCGGCGGCTTTCACGACCGCATGGCCGCCGGCGACCGAGCCGGTGAAGGCGACGTAATCGACGCGGGCGTCGGCGATGGTCTTCTCGGTCAGTTCGTGGCTCATGTGGAGCGCGGTGAAGAGACCGTCCGGCGCGCCTGCTTTTTCAAAGGCCTGCGCGAAGCGTTCGGCGCAAAGCGGCGTCTGGCCGGAATGCTTCAGGATGACGGCGTTGCCGGCCATGATCGCGGGCACGACCGAATTGACGGCGATGAGATAAGGATAGTTCCAGGCCGCGATGGCGAAGACGACGCCTAGCGGCTCGCGCTTGATGTAGCGGTGGAAGCCTTCCTTGGGGCCGACGTCGATATCGGCCAGCGTCTCGGCGGCGATGCCGATCATGTAGCGGGCGCGTTCCTCGAAGCCGCGCACTTCGCCCGCGCCATAGGCGATGGGGCGGCCCATCTGCCAGGCGAGTTCGGGAACGATGTCGTCCTTCATCGCCACCAGCGCATCGACGAAACGCAGGCAGAGCGCGGCGCGCTCGTCCATCGTCATCAGCTTCCATGAGGCTTGCGCGCGGCGGGCCTCGTTCAGCGCCTCGTCCACGTCGCGGGCGGTCGCCAGCGGACGCTCGACATAAATGCTCCCGTCGATGGGAGAAACGACTTTCAACACAGAACCGGTCATCCGCGCTCGAATCCTCTCGTTACTTCCCAGTCGGTGACCCGGCGATCGTATTCCAGCTGTTCCCAGCGGCCGGTGTGGAGATAGTGCTCGACGACTTCATCGCCAAGCGCGGCGCGGAGCGTATCCGACTTTTCAAGCTCGGTCAGTGCGTCACGAAGGCTCTTGGGGAGCGAGGGAATGCCCTCGCCGACATAGGCGTCGCCGGAGAATTCCGGCTGCAATTTCATCTTTTTCTCGATGCCCTGGAGGCCCGAGGCGATCAGGGCCGAGAAGGCTAGATAAGGATTGAGATCGGCGCCGCCGATGCGGCATTCGACGCGCAGGCTTTTGCCGTGGCCGCAAAGGCGGAAGCCGGCCGTCCGGTTGTCGTTCGACCAGACGACGTTGGTGGGCGCGAAGGTGCCGTTGACGAAACGCTTGTAGGAATTGATGTTCGGCGCGAGGAAATAGGTCATTTGCCGGGCGTACTTCAACTGGCCCGCGAGGAATTGCTGGCCGAGTTCCGACAGTCCGTGAACTTTGCTCTTGGGATCGTAGAAGAGCGCCTTCTTGACCTTGTCGTCCCACAGCGAAACGTGGATGTGGCAGGAGGAGCCGGCCAGCGCATAGTTCCACTTGGCCATGAAAGTGATCGCCTTGCCATGCAGATAGGCGATTTCCTTGATGCCGTTCTTCAGAATCGTATGCCGGTCGGCCATCTCGAGCGCCTCGGCATAACGGATGTTGATTTCCTCCTGACCAGGGCCCCATTCGCCCTTTGAGTTTTCGACCGGGATGCCCGCGCCTTCCAGCCCGTTGCGGATCGCGCGCATGATCCCTTCTTCCTTGGTGGTGGCGAGGACGTGGTAGTCCTCGATGTAGAAGTTGGTCGTCTTCAGTCCGCGATAGTTCTTTTCGTGGGCGGTCTCGTAGCTGTCGTCGAAGAGATAGAATTCGAGTTCCGAGGCCGTCATCGCCTTCATCTTGGTCCTGGCGAGACGCTTCAACTGCTTTTTCAGAATGGCGCGCGGCGCGTGCGGCACGTCTTCTCCGTGATGGTCGAGCGTGTCGCAAATGACGAGTGCGGTGCCGGGAAGCCAGGGAATGCGGCGGAGCGTGTCGAGGTCGGGCTTCAGCACGAAGTCGCCATAGCCTTGCGCCCAGCTGGCGGCCTTGTAGCCGGGCACGGGTTCCATATCGGTATCGACGGTGAGCAGGTAGTTGCAGGCATGGGTCTCATGGACCGCCGTGTCGATGAAATAGCTCGCCTGCATGCGCTTGCCGACGAGGCGGCCCTGCATGTCGGGCATGGCCATGACGACGGTGTCGATGTCGCCCTTGGTGACGAGGTTCGACAGCTGGTCGAGAGTAAGCAGTCCTTGCATCTAGCGCTCCTTTTGGGGGCTTGGACCGGCGATGGCCGGGTCCAGACAACAGGAAACGGCCTGCAGCCGCTGCTACAGCCCGCTCCCGATTTTGAAGGGGACGCACCGGCTTGGGCGCCGATGCATCCCCGGTTTCGACGAGCGGCCAGTCTATTTGACGGCAGCTTCGGCGGCGGCGATCTCCGCCTGGCGCTTGGCGATCATGTCGCCGATGGGCGGGCCCTGGAAACGGCGACGCTCAAATACAACCCACACGATCGCCGTAACGATGAGGAAGCCGATAGTGATATCGAGCGCCCAGTCGTTCGGCGGCTGAATGCCGATGACGAAGATCAGGATCATTGAAACGATCGACAGGAGCGCGAACAACGAATAGGCGGCCCGGCCGATGTTCCACGGTCCCATTTTCGGCCATTTCGACGACCCATAGACGAAGAGGCCGAGCGTGATCGGAATGACGAAGGAGAAGAACAGGAAGATGACGGTGCAGGCGACGACGATGGCGTAGGCCGAGGTGCCCGCAATCGAAACCAGCGAGGCGCCCCAGACGAAGAGCCAGGCAAGTGTCGCCGCGGTCCAGATCGCCACTACCGGCGTGCGACGCTTGGGCGAAACCTTGGCCAGCGCCTTGGAGAAGGGCAGGCCGCCATCGCGCGAGAAAGCAAAGATCATGCGCGAAGCCGATGTCACCGTCGCCAGACCGCAGAGAAGCTGCGAGATGAAGATCGCAACATAGAGAACTTCCTTCAGACCGGCAGGAACGCGCGCGTCCATTGCCCAGAAGAAGACGTTCCAGCCCTGCTTTGCGGCCTCATCCATGTCCGGGATCATCAGCACGAAAGCGCAGAGCATGATGTAACCGAAGACGGCGGACCAAATGACCGAGGTCACGATGCCGCGGGGAACCGACCGCGCGGCGCCGACGGTTTCTTCCGAGGTATGCGCGGAGGCGTCATAGCCCGTGATGGTATAGATCGGCAGCAGCAGGCCGAGCAGGAAGACCCAGTTGTTCGAAACCTGCGGCCAGACGCCGCCGCCGACGTCGCCGGAGTAGTTGTGGAAGGTGAAGAGGCGGCTGAAATCCCAGCTCGGCGCGTAGAAAAGACAGACGCCGGTCAACGCCAGCGCCGTCGCGAAGATCAGGTAGCCGGAGAAGTCGGTCAGCTTCGCCGTCAGCGTGATGCCGTAATGATTGATGATCGCCATGCCGCCGGTGATGACGGCGAGGAAGATCGTCTGGTTGGTCAGGTTATTCTCGATGCCGAGGCCGGGGAACGCGCCCTCGAAGAAGGTCCAGGTGCCGGCGTTGATGGCGCCGAGCACCGTGACGAGCCCGAGCAGGTTGAACCAGGCCGTCAGCCAGCCCGAGAAGCGGTTGCCGAGAATCGAACCCCAGTGATAGAGGCCGCCCGCGGTCGGATAAGCCGAGCTGATCTGCGCCATGCAGAGAGCGAAGACGCCCGAAATGGCGCAGCCGAGCGGCCAGCCGATACCGATTCCGATGCCGCCTGCGCCGGATGTCGCCTGCGCCAGCGAATTGATGCCGCCCGAAAGGATGCAGATGATCGAAAAGGAAATCGCGAAGTTGGAAAATCCGCCCATGTTCCGCAGCAGTTCCTGGGCGTAGCCCATGCTGTGCAGGATTTTGACGTCTTCGGTGATGTCTACGTTGCCGCCAGCCCCTGGCGTCGTCGGATTTGTACTCATCGTCCCCTCAATGTTCGAGTTGTGTTGCGCCAGCCGGACCGGTGATCCGCAGCCTCACTCACAGAACGGGAAGACGACACGCAGCCGTAAGCTCCGGATTCGCTACCGGACCATACTTTCTCCAGGACTATTCGGGGTGGAGTGCAATTTCATCGGAGGAGCGGCCCCCTTTCAGTGAACCGCGCGGACTTCCCTGACAGGAAGTCTGCACGGTTTCAAAGGCCTTTTCATCAGGATTATGAAAATACGATCTCTGATTTTGAGAACGCTGTTGATCGGTTAAACAGAACGGGTACGAAGGGTGTGGGGCCGGTTGACGCGACGCGGTGCCGAACCCACACTGGATTCGCGAAACCGGAAGCGGCAGGACTGAAGGGGCATATGGGCGATACAGAACCTGGGCGGAATTCCGCTCATGTTATCGTGCTTGGCAATGAAAAAGGCGGGTCGGGCAAGACCACGACCGCCATGCATCTGATTGCGTTTTTGTTGCATGAAGGCGCTCGCGTCGGCTCGATGGATCTCGACAGCCGCCAGCGGTCGCTGACCCGCTATGTCGAGAATCGCAAGGCCTGGGCCGAGGGCGCGGGCGTGCATCTCGTCATGCCGGACCATGTGGTCATTCCGAAGTCAGATGCCGCAACCGTGAGCGATGCGCAGGCCGCGGAAAGCGCCGCCTTCGAGGCAGCCTTCACGAAGCTCGCGATTGAGAACGATTATGTGGTCATCGATTGTCCGGGTGCCGACAGCTTCCTGTCGCGCCTCGGCCATGCGGTCGCCGACACGCTGGTCACGCCGATGAACGACAGCTTCGTCGATTTCGACCTCCTCGGCCGGGTCGATCCGCAGAGCTGGAAGATCAAGGGACCGAGCGTCTATAGCGAGATGGTCTGGGAAAGCCGGAAGCGCCGCGTCATGGCCGATGGCGGCACCATAGACTGGATCGTCATTCGCAACCGTTTGTCGACGCTCGCGGCCAAGAACAAGCGCCGGGTCGAAAGCGTGCTTGAGGCGTTGGCCGACCGCATCGGCTTCCGCGTGGCGCCCGGCTTCGGCGAGCGCGTCATTTTCCGCGAGATGTTTCCCTCCGGCCTGACGCTGCTCGACATGCGTTCGGAAGGCGTCGATGCGCAGATGTCGATGTCGCATGTGGCGGCGCGGGCGGAAGTGCGGGGGCTTGTCGAGGCGCTGAACCTGCCGCCGCTGGAACCGGGCCATCTCGCCCGCAAGGCGAGCTAGGCCGAAACCGTCCCGGCGATCAGCTGCGCGCTTTTTCCTTGGCCGCTTCGGAGGCGGGCATGGCCCAGTTCGCCGGCGGAATCGCGATGCAGGAAATGCTTTCGCGCGCCAGACGTCCGCAGGCGTTGCGGGCTTCCTTCTCGCCGTCGAAGCCGCCGAAGCGCGAGCGATAGAGCGTGCGATTGTCGGCGGTCTGAACCGGCAGCGTCACCGGCACGGCCTTGCCGAGCTCGTTAGGCGCGGCCTTGATTGCGCTGCGGATGCGATCGACGGCGTCGGCCTGATCGGCATATGCGCCGATCTGGATGACCCATGTCCCTTCGGGGATCAGCGGGTCGCCGGCCTGCCAGCCATGCTGGGGGGCCTTCCGGGAGCCTTCGGCGACGGCAGTGCGCAGGCCTATGGCAGACGTTGCCTGCGGCCCTTCGCTGGCCTGAGCCGGCGTCACGATGAGATTGCCGAGATCGCGCCCGACACGGCGGACGGGGCCTTCGGCCTTGTCGAAGGCGGCAAGCGCAAAGGCGGTCGCGTGGTCGAGGGGCGCGGCGGCTTGACGGGAGACGACCGGACCGTCCGTCGAGGCGGCGGCCGCGGCAATGGGCTCCGCCGGGCGGAGAGCGGGCAGA
>DASVNC010000085.1:0-3745 GCA_036384055.1 Parvibaculum sp. | reverse complement strand
ACGACCGGCGCTGACCAGGCGCGAAGCTGTGATCGCGCTTGCGCGTAGGTCCGGCCGCGCTTAAATCTCGCTGCATGACGCTCTGGACACATGTCGGCCCTTCCTTTCTCGCCGCCTTCATGGGTGCGCTCGTCGAATTCGTCGAGGCGCTGACCATTGTGCTCGCCGTCGGCGCGGTGCGCGGCTGGCGTCCCGCGCTGGAGGGCACGGCTGCCGGAGTGGCGCTTCTCGTCGCGCTCGTCGCATTGTTCGGTCCGGTGCTGTCGCATGTCCCGCTGCATCTTCTGCAACTTGGCATCGGTCTGCTGTTGCTTCTCTTCGGCATGCGCTGGCTGCGCAAGGCGATCCTGCGCGGCGCCGGGCAGATTGCGCTGCACGATGAAGACGCGATTTATGCAAGCGAGACGGCGGAACTGCGGCTTCTCACCGCCGACCGCGTCGCCGCCATGACGGCCTTCAAGGCCGTCGTCCTCGAAGGCGTCGAAGTCGTCTTCATCGTGATCGGCGTCGGCGCCGCGGGCGGCTTGCTGGTCCCCGCGAGCCTCGGTGCGCTCCTTGCCGGCGCCATCGTCGTCGGCGCGGGCTTCCTCGTTCATCGCCCGCTCGCCCGCGTGCCTGAAAACGCCCTCAAATTCGCCGTCGGCGTGATGATCTCCGCCTATGGCATCTTCTGGGTCGGCGAAGGCCTCGGCTTCCCCTGGGTCTTCGGCGACTGGACGATCGTTGTCCTCGCGGCGGCGCTGCTCGCGGTCTCGCTCGTCTGTGTCCGCCTCACAAAGGCGCCCGCGCGATGAAAACGCTCGCCGCAATCTTTCAGGAAATCTGGTCGCTCTTTGTCGATGACGGCAGCCTGGCGCTCGGCCTTCTCGTCTGGTGCGCCTTCGCCGCCGTCGTGCTGCCGCGTCTTGGCTTGGCGGCGGACTATGACGCACCGCTTCTCGCCGCCGGTTGCCTCGCCATCCTCGTCGTCACGGTGCTGCGCGCGCCGCGCACTTAGGTCTTTTCCACTTCTTTCATATTGATCGTCTCGTCGCGGAGACGTGCCGGGTCGAGCTTCGCGTGTTTGGCGATGAGTAGGCGCGCCATCATGAATTCGGCCGGCCGGTTGACCGCATCGACCGCAACGACCACGCCGTCCTTCAGATAGAAGACGGCGAAGCTGCGGCCATGTTCCGGGTCGCCGCGCGTCACCGCCTCGGTGTAGCCGGTCGATAATCCGGCGATCTGCAACTTGAGATCGTATTGATCCGACCAGAACCACGGCACCTGGTTGTAAGGCTTCGACTTGCCGGTCAGGCTTGCCGCTGCCGTCTTTCCCTGCTCGATGGCGTTTTGCACGCTTTCGAGCCGGAGCCGCCGTCCATAGACGCCGTTGGGATGATTGGTGCAGTCGCCGGCCGCGCAGATATCGGGATCGCTCGTCTGCGTGCCTTCATCGACGACGATGCCGTTCTCGACGTGAAGGCCGGCTTCCTGCGCCAGTTCGACATTGGGCAGAATGCCGACGCCGACGACGACGAAGTCGCACGGGAACTTCTCGCCTTCGCCCGTGACGACGTATTCGACCTTGTCCTTGCCTTCAAAGCCCGCGACTGTTTCGCCGGTGCGGATCTTCACGCCTTCGTCTTTGTGAATGCGCTGATAGAAATGTGAGACGATCGGATCGACCACACGCGCCATCACACGCTCGGCCGTTTCGAGCACGGTAACGTCCATGCCGTTCTTCCTGGCGACCGCTGCCACTTCCAGACCGATATAGCCGCCGCCGACCACGACGAGCTTCGCACCGGCGCGGAAATGCGACTGGATTTCGTAAACGTCGCCGACAGTCCGGAGGTAATGCACGCCCGGCAGATCGAAGCCCGGCACGTTGATCTCGCGCACCCGGCTGCCGGTTGCGATCAGGAGCTTGTCATAGCCGATGGCGCGACCGTCGGCGGTATGGACGAGATGCGCCTCGCGCTCTATGCGCGTCACCCGCGTGCTCAGCAGCAATTCGCAATTGGCCTGTGCGTAGAATTCGGCCGGCTTCAGCTCGACGCGGTCGAAAGCGATTTCGCCGGAGAGAAATTTCTTCGAGAGCGGCGGGCGCTGATAAGGGGGCTCGGCCTCGTCGCCGATAAGCCGGATGGGGCCGTCATAGCCCTCTGCCCGCAGGCTCATGACAGCCTGTGCGCCGGCCTGGCCGGCGCCGATGATGACGATACCTTTTTTGTCGCCTCCGGCCATTCGGCCTTCCTCCCCATAAATGCGGACTTCACCTACGTGAAATCTGCTGTGTCCTCCGTCTTTTATCTGGCGCTGCGTCGCCCGTCACGCCCGCATCGGGGGGTTACACCAGCTCATTTGGCTGAGGGTTCCAGAACGCCATAAAAATGACGCATGCGTCAACTTCTTTGCAGGCGTTGTTTGAAAATTCCAAAAGGCACACCGATCTCCGAGGGCACCGTCCGGCATCTCTATCCGATAGAGAATGGCCTGATCGCCCGTATGCGCATCGCGAAGCCCGGATCGGCCTAGGGCAGGGAACTGTCGCTTTTCGCCGCCACGCGCGCATAGTCGAAGATGAACGTGCTGAGGATAATGTTGCAGGTGATGCCGTCGTCCGACAGCGGCAGGTAGAGCGCCTCGAATTTCTGATAGGCAGCCCCGAGCCATCCGGCATCGCCATAAGCGCGTACCGGCACCTGGTCGCGGGCGGTCTTCCGGTACACGGCGATGATGCCCTTGACGACACCCGGCCCGAACGGCGCGAAGGTTTCGCTGGCGGTCTTGCCCGTGCTTTCCGCTCTGAAATAGCGCGTCACCTTGGTGCCGACCAGCCGAAAGCGGAAATCGGCGAAGCCCGGCAACACGTCGAGCAAGGAAATCCAGCCAAGATGTTCTTTGAGATCGGCGGGGTTTATGTCGGCGCGTGACGGCATCCGGCGCGAGCCCCGCTTCTCGTCCCAATAGGCTTTGACCGTTGCGAGTGTCTGATGCTCGAACCGGGTGGGATTGGTCTCGGACGTTGCGGTCTCAAGTCTTTCGGACACCGGTACTATCTCCGGAGGGGCTGCCCGCATATTGAAGCGGCAGGGTTAAATCGACTTTAACGGAAACCCGCACCGAAATTGACAAGTCACGGCGATTTCGCCTCCTATGCGGCCATGCCCGCGCAACACACACCCGGACCTGAAAAAGAACCCGGTATCCGCCTGCCGCTGCCCGACGAGGCGGCGACCGGGGCGTTGGGCGCAGGCCTGGCGGCGCTGGTCCGCCCGGGCGATTTCATCGCCCTCAGCGGCGATCTGGGGGCCGGCAAGACGGCGCTGGCCCGCGCCCTCATTCAGGCCCGCCTTGCCCGCCACGGGCTCGAGGACGACGTGCCGAGCCCCACTTTCACCCTCGTTCAGGGCTACGAAACGCCGGATCTCCTCCTGACCCATGTCGATCTCTACCGCCTCGACCGGCCGGAAGACGCCGCCGAGCTCGGTCTCGCCGACGCACTGGACGAGGGCGTTGTGCTGGTCGAATGGCCGGAAAAACTGGCGGCGCTTCCCGCCGACCGTCTCGACATCGAGCTTGTCCTCATGCCAGAAGGCAGGCGCGAGGCGCGGCTGACGGGACATGGGGTCTGGAGCGCGCGGCTCGCGGAGTTAAAAGGCCGATGACTGATCCCGATCTCAAGTCGCGCGGGACCCGGCCATGACGGACGCTGTAATGCTGCGTGAGGAACTGATCCGCGCCTTCCTGAAGGAAGCCG
>DASVNC010000084.1:0-5032 GCA_036384055.1 Parvibaculum sp. | reverse complement strand
GGGCTGGTGATCGCGAGCAGGCCGCCGTGCTTTTCGACCTGGGCGGCGAGTTTGCCGAGCAGCTTGTCGATGGCCTCTGCCGCCTCGACGGTGGCGCGCAGATGTCCGGTGCGACCGAGCACCGCGACGTTGGCGAGGTTCACGACCAGGAAATCGCGCTCGCCTTTCCGGACCGTCTCGATCGCCTCGGCGATGAGGTCCGGGGCGGCAAGCTCGGGCCGCTTTTCGATTTTCGCGAGCGGCGTTTCCGCAACGCCAATCGTCTCACCGTCGTAGATCCGCTCGACGCCGCCGCGCAGGAAGAGGGACAGATTTTTTTCGGCGACAGTCTCCGTCAGCAGAAGCTGCGAGAGCCCGGCGGCGGACAATGTTTCGCTCAGGGTCGAGGGGACGGGCTGGCGCTCGAACAGCGTCTCCACCCTGCCGAGACCGTCGCCGTCGAGTTCGGTGAGCGCGCAGGCGGCGGAAAGCAGGTCGCCGGTTTCGTCGCCGAGAAGCTGGCGCATCAGCCCCGCACCGATCTCCGGATGGAGATTGACGAGGAAGACCGCATCGTCGCGGCGGATGCCGCTATAGTTCTGGGTGATGACGGGTGTGACCCGGTCGTCATCGAGAGCTTTGGCGTGGCACTGGCCGATATGGGCGGAGGGGTATTCGACCCGCGGTGCGTCGGCGAAAGCGAGCGCCTTGAAGGCGGTTTTGGCGAGCGTCTGGTCCGGCGTTTCGTCGAAGGCATAGGCCCGGCCCATCAGGCTGCCTAGCGCGGCGTGTTCGGCGCCGGCGATGTCATCCATGAATTCGGCGAAATAGTCGACGCCGCCGCGCGGGCGCGCATCGATGCCGTCGAGGACGCCATGCACCCAGACCTTCATGCCTTCATGGCTCAGAAGCGCCGCCAGCACAGCCAGATGCTGCTGGTGACCGGCGACGGCGCCGGGCGAAATCGTGCCGATGAGATGCACCGCGCCGCCCAGAGGCCGGACGCGATGGATGAGTTTCTGCAAGACCGGATTGGCGGCAAGCCCGCGCGCGCCCTGGTCTTGTATCGCCCGATTGATCCGCAGGATGTCCTGCTCGACGACACGACCGGCGCCGAGCGTCATGTAGTTCGCCTGAGCGGTGCCGGGCTTGCCGCTGGCAAGGCCGACAGCTTCGCCGGATGCCGCAAGGACGGTATGAAGGCCGCTGCCGGCGAGGCGGTCGTAGACAGGCGTACGCGCCTCTGCAAGCGCGTTTGCCTCGCGCTCCGCGCGGATGCCCCAACCGTCCAGAAGAACCAGAACGAGGGGACGGACGCCGATCCTTGCCGTCATAATTTTTGAAAAAGCCCGCCCAGGCTTCAAGCTCCGCAGAGACGTGCCGCTCACGTCTTTCATTGAAAATAATCGAAGGCGCGCAAGGTGTCCACGGGCGGCAAGGCATCTGCGAAAGACGCAAAGGCAAGGTGTCGTCTTTGCAACTATCGCAGCGCCTGCCGGCTCTTGTCCGTTCCGTCAGGCGCGATGATAAGGATGTCCAGCCATGATACTGACGGCGCGGTAAAGCTGTTCCGCCAGCATGACGCGCACCAGCATGTGCGGCCATGTCATCGGCCCGAAGGCGAGCAGGTGATCTGCCTCCTCGCGCAGCGATGGCGCCAGTCCATCGGCGCCGCCGATGATGAATGCAAGGTCGCCGATGCCGTTGTCGCGCCAGCGCGCCAGCCGCTCAGCGAAAGCCTCGCTGGGCTCGGCGCGCCCGCGTTCGTCCAGGGCGATGAGATGCGCGCCTTTCGGCAGCGACGTTTTCAAAAGCGCGGCTTCGGCGGTTTTCAATGCGGCGCCGTCGAGACGGCGCTTCTCCTCGACTTCGGCAAAGGCGACAGACGTGATGCCGAGGCCTCGTCCGGCGTTTCCGGCGCGTGCGAGGTAGTCGTCGAAAAGCGTTTTTTCCGGCCCGGCGCGCAGCCGTCCGACGGCACGGATTTCAATGCGCATCAAGTCCCCCAGCCGGCAATGCAACCGGCCCTTCCGGCGCCCATGCCGGCCTGTTCGAATAGAGCTGGAGCCTGGCGTCTCGCGCCGCGCCGCCTTAAACGGCGATCTGGTCCGCCGGGATATTGGCCGACCACATTTTCTCCAGCTTGTAGAACTCGCGCACTTCCGGCCGGAAGACATGGATCACCACGTCGCCGCCGTCGATGAGCACCCAGTCGCCCTGCTTCATGCCTTCGACCCGCGCCGTTCCGAGGCCTTCTTCTTTCAGCCGGCGCACGAGGTGGTCGGCGACAGCACCGACATGGCGCTGCGAACGGCCGGTCGCCACGACCATGAAATCGGCCATAGGCGTTTTTCCGGCAAGGTCTATGGAGACGACGTCCTCGGCCTGGTCTTCATCGAGGCTCTTCAGGACGAGAGCCAGCATGGCGGAGGTTTTTTTACGATCGGCGGCGAGCTTGGCTATCGCCGCTTTCGATCCGACGCCTTTCGGCGAGGCCTTGGCCTTGGGGCTTTTCGGTTTGGCCGCCGCGGCCGCCTTTGCAACCTTGGGGGCTGCTTTCGGGGTTGCTTTTTTGGGTGCTGCCTTGGCGGCTGTTGCCGTCCGGGCGCGCAGGCGCTGGACCTTCGGGTCCTTTGTGTGACTGTTCAGGAACGCACTCCTTTGTTCATACCGAACCGAGCACGCCGAATCCCGCGTCCCGGCTGGCTTTAGAATAGAAGCCGGAGGGGCGGAGTTCAATGCGTCGATTGCTTACAGTTTCGTGGCGCTTGCAGCACTCCGGATCGCGGTGGCGGAGGCCGCATGTTCGCGTCCTCCCAGAAAGACGAGGGCGGGGGCGGCGAGACCCGGCAGCAGTTGCGCATCGCTCGCATCGAGCGTCACCGGCCTCAGCATCGCGGCGGCGGGCGACAGCCGCGCCTTCAGGGTGAAACCGGGGCGCGGATAAACGGCGATCGGCACTTCGCCGACGATCTTGCGCCAATGCCGCCAGCGCGGCAGCTCAAGCATGTTGTCGGTGCCCATCAGCCAGACGAAGCGGATGTCCGGATGACGGGCTTTCAGCGCCGCCAAAGTGTCGGCCGTGTAGCGCGTGCCGAGGCGCGTTTCGATGTCGGTGACGGCGATGCGCGGATCGCCCGATCTGGCGACCAGCGTCCGGGCTGAGGCGAGACGGGCGGCGAGCGGGGCCATGCCCTTTGCGGGCTTCAGCGGATTTTGCGGCGAGACCAGCCACCAGACGCGGTCGAGGCCGAGGGCCCTGAGACACATGCGCGTCAGATGGAGGTGGCCTTCATGGGCTGGATTGAACGACCCGCCCAGGAGGCCGACCTTCAGGCGCGGCGTCAGCAGTTCGGCGCGCGCCATGTCAGGGCCTGATCTGGCCTGAGCCGCGCACGATGTACTTGAAGCTGGTGAGCTGCTCGACGCCGACGGGGCCGCGGGCGTGGAACTTGCCGGTGGCGATGCCGATTTCCGCGCCCATGCCGAACTCGCCGCCATCGGCGAACTGCGTCGAGGCATTGTGCAGCAGGATGGCGCTGTCGAGGCCGGCGAGGAATTTGTCGGCGGCCTTCTGGTTTGCCGTCACGATGGCTTCGGTGTGATGCGAACCGTAACGAGCGATGTGGCGTATCGCTTCGTCGACGCCTTTCACCACACGCACCGCGATGATGGCGTCGAGATATTCGGTGCCCCAGTCGGCCTCCGCCGCGGGCTTCACGCGGGCGTCGATCTTTTGAACCTCTGCATCGCCACGCACCTCGCAGCCCGCCTTCAGCAGATCGCCGACCAGCGGCGCCAGATGCGTTGCGGCGCAGGCTTCATCGACCAGCAGCGTTTCCGCCGAACCGCAGACGCCGGTGCGGCGCATCTTGGCGTTGAGCACGATCTTGCGCGCCATTGCGAGGTCGGCGTCCTTGTCGACATAGACATGGCAGACGCCTTCGAGATGGGCGAAGACGGGTACGCGCGCTTCATCCTGCACGCGGGCGACGAGGCTCTTGCCGCCGCGCGGCACGATGACGTCGATATTGCCGTCGAGACCTTTCAGCATTTCGCCGACAGCAGCGCGGTCCGTCGTCGGCACGAGCTGGATCGCGTGTTCGGGCAGATTGGACGCCATGATGCCTTCGACCAGCGAGGCATGAATGATGCGATTGGTATTGTCGCTTTCGGAACCACCGCGCAGGATCGCCGCGTTGCCGGATTTCAGCGACAGGGCGCCGGCATCTGCCGTCACATTGAGGCGGCTTTCATAAATGATGCCGATGACGCCCAGGGGCGTGCGCACGCGCTCGATGTGTAGACCGTTGGGACGATCCCATTCGGCGATCTTCGCGCCGACGGGATCTGGCAGCGCGGCGACGTCCTCCAAGCCCTTGGCCATCGCCTCGATGCGTTTTTCGTCGAGCAGCAGGCGGTCGAGAAGCGCCGGCGTCACTCCCTTTTCGCGGGCGGCGGCGATGTCCTTCGCGTTCGCCTCGAGAATGTCATCGACATTGGCGCGAATAATCATCGCGGCGGCGAGGAGAGCGGCGTCTTTCTGCTTGGTCGAGGCGTGGGCAAGCACGTCGGCGGCGTCGCGCGCGCGCCGTCCCATCGTCGCCATGAGGGCGGCGACGCTTGTCCTTTCGGCGCTGATATTGGTCACGCTCATATCGGTCTCTGGTTCGGGCGCATCCGGTTTCGTAAGTCCGGAAGATGGTGACGGGCGCGCAATTTAGCCGATGCGCGCCGACGATTCATGGGCCTTTGTAACATGGCGGCCACGCTTCTCATCGTGGCTGGTCCTCGCCGCCGGTCGCGGCAAGGCCGAATGACAACCTCAGGTTGTGGATATTCAGGGAACGTCGCTAGCTTTTCAATACGAGATCGTCGCGGTGGATCATCTCGGCGCGGCCGGAAAAGCCGAGCAGTTGTTCGATCTCGCCGGAGTTGTGGCCGATGATGCGGGCCGCATCCTCGCTCGAATAGGCGGCGAGGCCGCGGGCGATTTCGCGGCCCTCGCCATCCTTCACGCTCACCAGGTCGCCGCGGCCAAACCTGCCCTCGA
>DASVNC010000083.1:0-5835 GCA_036384055.1 Parvibaculum sp. | reverse complement strand
GGCCGAGTTCGGTTATCTCGGTTCGGTCTTCGGCGCCTCGCCGCATTGGGATGCCGTCTTGCGCACGGGCGCATTGGCGCTCTTCGGCGCCTCGGTCTTCGCGCTCGAACGGTTCTTCCTCGATCTCCAACGGCACTTCCTCTGGCCGGTGCGCCTTGCCCGCTACATGGGTTTCGTCGTCCTCGCCGCCATTCCGCTCGCTATCGTCAGCGCCCCGGCAGGCGCGCTGCTCGCTCGCACCAGTCTTGCCATCGCGATGTTCGGCGGTGCGCCGCTTGTCGTCGCCGCGGCGCTGCGCGGTGTCCGCCCGGCGCAGCTCCTCATTCCAGGTTCGGGGCTTTTCGGGCTCGCGGGCCTCACCTCGGCGCTCTATGCCGTCGGCTGGCTGCCCGGCGTCTTCGTCGGCACGCCGCTGACCGCCGGCTTCTTCACCATCGCGCTTGTGCTCTTTGCTTTCGCCGCCGCCTATCATGCCCAGGGCGGCCGCCGCCGCACCGACACCGGCACAATCCGCAGCGAGCAGCGCCACGCCTTCGCCTTGTCGGGCGCGCGTCAGGGCGTCTGGGACTGGGATATCGTCGCCGACACGTTTTACGTCTCGCCCTCTGTCGAGGCGATGCTCGGCCTCGATCCGGGCGCTCTCGGCGGCACCGAGGTCGCATGGCGCGAGCACATGCATCCGGCCGACCGCGAAACCTATCGCAACGCGCTCAATGCCTATATCGGCCGCGGCAGCGTGTCCTTCACGCTCGAATTCCGCATGCGCCACTCCGACGGCTCCTTCCGCTGGGTGGCGCTGGCCGCAAGCTGCATCGCGGGCGCCGAGGGCTTCGCCGCCCGCTGCATCGGCACCGCAAGCGACATCACCGCGCGCAAGCTCGCCGAGGAGCGCCTCTTCCACGACGCCGTGCATGACAGCCTGACCGGCCTGCCGAACCGCGCCCTGTTCATGGACCGCCTCGACCGCGCCATCCGCCGCTCGGGTCTGATCGACCGGCCGCGCGCCGCCCTGCTGCTGGTCGATCTCGACCGCTTCAAGACCGTCAACGACAGCCTCGGCCATTCGGGCGGCGACGCGCTTCTGATCGCCGTTGCCCGCCGTCTCGAATCCCTCGTCACGCTGGAAGACACGGTGGCGCGCATCGACGGCGACGAATTCGCGGTGCTGCTCGCCACCCGCACGACGCGCGAGGATGCGCTTGCCTTCGCGGAATCGCTGGCCGAGTTTCTCTCCCAGCCGATCGAGATTGCCGGTCAGGAAGTCTTTCCGACCTCCTCCATCGGCGTCGCCATCTGCGAAGACCAGCACGAACGGCCCGAGGAACTGCTGACCGAAGTCGAGATCGCCATGTACCGGGCCAAGCGTTCGGGCAAGGCGCGCATCGAGATTTTCGAGCCCGGCATGCGCGGCGAGGCCGACGACAATCTGGCCGTCGAAACGGATTTGCGTCATGCGGTCGAGCGCCGCCAGCTCGAAATGTATTATCAGCCGATCATGTCGCTGTCCGACGGCAGCGTGCGCGGCTTCGAGGCGCTGGTGCGCTGGAACCATCCCGAGCGCGGGCTTCTGACGCCGGACGACTTCGTGCCGCTGGCCGAGGAGCTCGGCGTCATCAACGAGCTTGGCCGCTTCGCGCTGCGCGCCGCCAGCGAGGAACTGGCGACATGGCAGAAGCTGTTCCCGCAGGAGCGCCCGCTTTTTGCCAGCGTCAACGTCTCAAGCCGCCAGCTTCTGCGCCACGATCTGATCGAGGATGTGAAGCGGGTGCTGAACCGCATCGACATCGCGCCGGGCTCGCTGAAGCTCGAAGTCACCGAATCGCTGGTGATGGAAAATCCGGAATTCGCGGCGCAGGTGCTGGCCCGCGTCAAAAGCCTCGGCGCTGGCCTCTCGCTCGACGATTTCGGCACCGGCTATTCGAGCCTGAGCTACCTTCAGCGATTCCCTTTCGACACGCTGAAGGTCGACCGCTCGTTTGTGGCCGGTATGTCGGCCGACCGCGAAACGCCGCTCATCATCCGCTCGATGGTGACGCTCGCCCACGACCTCGGCATGGAAGTGGTCGCCGAGGGCACCGAGAGCGAAGAGCAGGCGCAGGATCTGGCGGCGATGGGCTGCGATTTCGGTCAGGGCTATCTCTTCGGCCAGCCGATGCGCGCCACCGAGGCGCTCGATTTCATCGCCCGCCATTGGCAGCGTTGAGCCTACCCGATCCGGTCATTGCGAGCGAAAGGAAGCAATGACGGTCAGGCGTGCCCCGCCTCGGCGGAAAGCAACGATAGATCGATGCCGAGCTTCGCCAGCGCGCTGTGATATTTCGCCCCGAGATTGGCGCTGAACAACAACTCCGGATCGGGATCGCAATGCAGCCAGCCATTCGCCTGGATTTCGGCTTCGAGCTGGCCGGGCGCCCATCCGGCATAGCCAAGCGCCAGCAGCGCCCGGCTCGGACCCTTGCCGACGGCGATGGCGCGCAGAATATCGACGCTGGCCGTCAGGCCGACATCCTCGTCGACCGGCAGCGTCGAATCCTCCGAGAAATAATCCTGCGTATGCAGCACGAAGCCGCGCCCCACTTCGACCGGCCCGCCGACAAGCACCGGGCAGGCGATCATGTTGTGACGCTGAAGCGGGCTTTCGCCGGGCACATGAATGGCAAGCTGATCCAGCAGCTCGGGCAGCGTGATATGCGGCGCCGGTTTGTTGACGACGATACCCATCGCCCCTTCCGGGTTATGCACGCACATGTAGATCAGCGTGCGCTCGAAGCGTTCGTCGCCGATCGTCGGCATCGCAATCAGCATCTTGCCTTCGAGGAAACCGTCTTCCTCGGGCCGGTAGCTGAGACTTCCCGTTGAGGGGTTCATGCCAGAGCACCGTTTCGCAGAAGAATGGACGCATCGTTATTGTCGCCCCTCACGGCGCTCATGTCACGCATTTGTGTGAAGGCCGCCGCTCGGCCAGACTGTATCGTCATCCGGCCTAGCCTGGCATGGGCAGGCGAACGAGCGGCGGCGTGTGGACGGAGCGTGTGGACAATGTGTGATCGCGGGTGTGATCGCGGGCGCGATCGTGGCGCGGCGCGCGCGGTATGCGGGCTTCTTTTCGCGCTTGCCTGCATTTTTTCATCGGCGAATGTCGGCGCCGCGCCGGTTTCCGTTTCGGGCGAGCAGGTGACGCTCATCGCCGCCGAAAATGCACCCGGCGCGAAAACCTTCCTCGCCGGCCTGCGCATGGAAATGAAGGATGGCTGGCACACCTATTGGCGCATGCCGGGCGACTCAGGGATCGCGCCGAGCTTCGACTGGTCGGGTTCTGAGAATGTCGCCGCCGTCGAGCTGCTCTGGCCGGCGCCGCAGCGTTTCGACACCAAGGGCGACAACACAATCGGCTACACGCACGAGGTCGTCTGGCCGGTGCTGGTGCGCGCCGCCGATCCGGCAAAGCCGGTGACGCTGAAGCTCGCCGCCTTCTACGGCGTCTGTGCGAACATCTGCGTTCCCGGCGAAACACACCTCACGCTGAGATTACCCAATGCGGCACCGGGCGCGGGCACGCCCATCGACGGCGCGCTCATCCGCCGCTATCTCGCCCGCGTGCCGGTCCCGCCCGCCGATCCGAAATCCGTTTCGGTGAAATTTTCGGGCGGCGCGAAACCGCATCTCGATGTGCGCCTGACGGCCGCGCGCGACACGCCGGCGCTGATCGTCGAAGGCCCGGCGGGTGTGTGGTTCGGTGAGCCGGCGGCTGCCCGTGACGGTGCCGCACTCGTCTATACCGTGCCGGTCGAACTCGATCCCGGCAAGACGCTGAAGGGCGCCGATGTGACGCTGACATTCGCCGGGCCCGCGACCGCCATCGAGGTGAAACGCAGGCTCGGCTAGCCGCCTGTCACTGTTTTGTGAGCAGGTCCGCCGGGGCTGGCGGCAGGCCGCTTTTGGCGCTTTAATGCCGCCCAACAGAAACGCCGCCGCTCTTTCGCTGGAGCGGGCGGCAACAAAACATGGAGGCATGAATGACGATCAATGTCGGAGACCGCGTTCCGGACGTCACCCTGATGAAGATGACCGACAAGGGCCCCGCGCCGGTGAAGACCGGCGAGTTCTTCAAGGGCCGCAAAGTCATCGTCTTCGCGCTGCCCGGCGCCTTCACGCCGACCTGCTCGAACCAGCATCTGCCGGGCTTCATCCAGAAGTCGGACACGATCAAGGGCAAGGGCATCGATGAAATCGCTTGCCTCTCGGTCAACGACGCCTTCGTCATGGGCGCCTGGGGCAAGGCGCAGGGTGCCGAAGGCAAAGTGACGATGCTCGGCGACGGCAACGGCGAATTCACGAAAAAGCTCGGCCTCGACTTCGACGGCTCGGGCTTCGGCATGGGCACGCGGTCCTTGCGCTACTCGATGCTTGTCGATGACGGCGTCGTGAAGTCGCTGAACAAGGAGCCGAACCCCGGCGAGGCGAAGGTCTCCGGCGCCGACACCATTCTCGCGCAGCTCTGATTCTCTGAACGCCAGAGCGTTTTTTTTCCACCCTCCCTCAAGGGGAGGATGGGAGGCTAACGCGCCTTCGCCTTCGTGAACGGCCCCATCCCGCGCCGGGCCAGTTCGTCGGCGCGCTCGTTGCCGTCATGGCCGGAATGGCCTTTGACCCAGTGCCAGCTTATGTCGTGGGTCTCGAGCGTCAGCTCCAGCCGCTTCCACAGCTCGGCGTTCTTCACCGGCTTCTTGTCGGCGGTGCGCCAGCCGTTCCGCTTCCAGTTGTGAATCCATTTGGTGATGCCGTCGCGGAGATAGACGGAGTCCGTGTGCAGCTTCACATGGCTCGGCCGCTTCAGCGCTTCGAGCGCCTGAATGGCCGCCATCAGCTCCATGCGGTTGTTGGTCGTCAGCGTCTCGCCGCCGCAAAGTTCTTTTTCGGCGCCCTTGTAAACCATCAACGCGCCCCAGCCGCCGGGCCCGGGATTTCCCGAGCAGGCGCCGTCGGTATAGATGTTGATCGTCTCTTCGTCCTTCGTCATCCGTCGAGCCCGTATTCGGACGGCGAGGCGATGCCGCGATGGAAGCGCAGCCGCTTCAGATATTCGACCGGGTTCTTCGGCTGCACCAGCGCGCCGGGCTGGCGGTTCAGCCAGTCGTAAAGTCGTGTCAGCAGAAAGCGCATGGCGCTGCCGCGCGCGAGCAGGGGCAGCGCCGCGAGTTCGCCGGCATCGAGCGGCCGGACTTCGGTATAGGCCTGCAAAAGCGCGCGGGCCTTGGTGATGTTGAAGGCGCCGTCATGCTCGAAGCACCAGGCGTTGAGGCAGATCGCAAGATCGTAGGCCAGCGCGTCGTTGCAGGCGAAATAGAAATCGAAAATGCCGGAAAGTTTTTCGCCGATGAAAAAGACGTTGTCGGGAAAAAGATCGGCATGAATGACGCCTTGCGGCAGCGACTTCGGCCAGTTGCCTTCGAGCGCGGCTAATTCCGTTTCGAGCTCCGCCCTCAGCCCGCGCGCCACTTCGTCGGCCCGCGCGCCGCTCGCTTCAAGCAGGGGCCGCCAGCCCGGGACGCTGAGCGAGTTGGCGCGCGTCAGCGCGAAGTCGCGCCCCGCCAGATGAAATTCGGCAAGCGCCCGGCCGAGCGCCGCGCAATGCCGCGGCTGCGGGCGGCGCACCGAAACGCCTTCGAGAAAGGTGATGAGCGCGGCGGGGCGTCCGGCCAGTTCGCCCAGCATGTCGCCGCGCGCGTTGCGCAGCGGCACGGGGCAGGCGATGCCCTTGGCCGAAAGATGGTTCATCAGCCCGAGAAAAAACGGCAGGTCGTTCTTCGCCACGCGCTTTTCGTAAAGCGTCAG
>DASVNC010000082.1:0-5134 GCA_036384055.1 Parvibaculum sp. | reverse complement strand
GCAAGCGCCCGGCCCAGGCCGAGATGCTGTCCTTCGGCTTGCTCGGAGCAACCTTCGGCTCGTCCTATACCTACGAGCTGAATGTCCGCGGCGCCTCCGGCGCAACCGGCAAGCTCGCTGACGCGACGCCGGCGCCCGACGCCGCCTCGCCGCTCCGCCCGAGCCGCACGGACTATTCGGGCCTCTGATTTTCCTGCCGCCCCGCCCTTGACTCCGACTTACTAAGATATATCTTGAGTTTCGATATATCTTAATAAGTCGGAGATACATATGTTCAGACATTTCAGAGCCCATCGCCATGAGCATAGCCACGGCTGGCGGCGCGGCGGCCGTCACAGCGGCGGGCGCAGGCGCGCCTTCGAGCAGGGCGACCTGCGCTTCGTGATCCTCAAGCTGGTCGCCGAGAAGCCGCGCCACGGCTACGAGATCATCAAGGCAATCGAGGAAACCTTTGGCGGCACCTATGCGCCGAGCCCCGGCGTCGTCTACCCGACGCTGACCTTCCTCGAAGACACAGGCCTTGCCAGCGTCGCGCCCGGCGAAGGTTCGAAAAAGCTCTACACGATCACGCCCGAGGGCGAAGAGTTCCTCGTTCAGAACAAGGCAAGCGTCGATGCGGTCTTTGCCCGCATGGACGAAGCGCGCCGCGCCTTCGGCGGCGGGCTGGCGCCGGAAATCCGCCGCGCCATGCAGAACTTCCGCACCGCTTTCGAGCTGCGCATGGAGCGCGGTCCGCTGACGGCGAGCGAAGTGGCGGCCATCGCCGGCGCGATTGACGCCGCCGCCGCCGAAGTCGAGCGCAGCTGAAAACAAAAAAGGAAAATAAGAAATGGCACGCTCACTTCTGCCGGACGCCGTGGCGAACTACGTGACCTCGCTCGTCGCCGCCGAAACCGATGCGCAGCGGCGCCTGCGCGAGGAAACGCTGAAACTGCCGATGGGCATGATGCAGATCGGTCCCGATCAGGGCGCCTTCATGACGCTGCTCGTCGCCGCCATCGGCGCGCGGCGCGCCATCGAGATCGGCACCTTCACCGGCTACAGCGCCATCGCCATCGCGCGCGCCTTGCCGAAAGAGGGCCAGCTCCTCTGCTGCGATGTCAGCGAGGAATGGACCGCGATTGCAAAGCGCTACTGGAAGGAAGCCGGTCTCGAAAAGCGCATCGAACTCAAACTCGCGCCGGCGCTCGACACGCTGCAAGATCTCATCGGCAAAGGCATGGAGGGCACATTCGACTTCGCCTTCATCGACGCCGACAAGACGGGCTACGACGCCTATTACGAAGCCTGCCTGAAACTCCTGCGTCCGAACGGCCTCATCGCCATCGACAACACGCTCTGGTCGGGCGCGGTCGCCGATCCGAAAGCCAACGACGCCGACACCGTGGCGCTGCGGGCGCTCAATCTCAAGATCAGCAACGACGCCCGTGTCGATGCGGCGTTGCTGACCATCGGCGACGGCGTCCTGCTGGTGCGCAAGCGTTGACGAATTCCGGCCGGCTAATCCGCCGCCCGGAGAGCGAGATAGTCGGCGCTCTGCATTTCGAGAAGCCGCGAGACCGTGCGCTCGAAGGCGAAGGCGCCGTCGCCCTTCGGATAAAGCGCCTGCGGCTCCGCTTCGGCGGAGAGAATGACTTTCGTCTTCGCCTCGTATAGCGCGTCGACGAGCGTGACGAAACGCTTGGCCTCGTTGCGCTTGTCCGGCCCCATCACCGGCACGCCGTCGATCAGCACGGTGTGAAAGCTCGACGCGATCTTCAGATAATCCGCCGCGCCAAGCGGCTTGGCGCAGAGATCGTCAAACGCAAACCGCGCCACGCCATGCGCGGCTTCCGGCACCTCGACGGCCCGACCCTTCAGCGCCAGCGTCGTCGGATGGCCGCGCTCGACATCGGTCAGATGCTTGAAAGCAAGGTCGAGCGCCGTCTTGGCCCTCGTGTCCGCCGGCGCGTAATAAACAGGCAGCCCCTTGATGCGGTCGAGACGGTAATCCGTGGCGCTGTCGAGATGCACGACATCCATGCGCGCCTGCAAAAGCGCGATGAAGGGAAGAAGCCGGTCACGATTGAGACCGCCCGCATAGAGATCGTCAGGCGCGATGTTCGAGGTTGCGACGACAACGACGCCCGCCTCGAACAGCTGGGTGAACAGCCGCCCGAGGATCGAGGCGTCGGCGATGTCCTGCACCTGGAATTCGTCGAAGCAAAGAAGGCTCGCGGCCTTGGCGATCTGGGCCGCGACCGGCGGAATGGGATCGCCGCCCTTCACTTCGCCCGCCTTCTCGCGCTGCCGCCATGCGAAGATGCGTTCATGCGTTTCCTGCATGAAGGCGTGGAAATGAACGCGGCGCTTGCGGCGGACGGGCGCGGTCGCAAAGAAAAGATCCATCAGCATCGATTTGCCGCGCCCGACGCCGCCCCAGATGTAAACGCCCTCGGGCGGCGTCACCACGCGCCCGATGCCGAACCTGGAAAGCGGACCGACTTTCTTGCCGGGCTTCCAGACGGCAAGTTCCTCATGAAGATGCTGCAGCCGTTCAGCCGCGCGCGCCTGCGCCGGATCGGCGGCGATCTCGCCCCTGGCGACCTTTTTCCGGTAGGTAGCGAGAGGCCCCTTGCTCACGTCAGCCCATCGTCGGGATGACGAAGGAAGAACCCTCCTTGACGCCGGTCGGCCAGCGCGAGGTGATCGTCTTCACCTTGGTCCAGAACTTGACGCCTTCGGTGCCGTGCTGATTGGTGTCGCCGAAGGCCGAACGCTTCCAGCCGCCGAAGCTGTGATAGGCGAGCGGCACAGGAATCGGGACGTTGATGCCGACCATGCCGACCTGCACCGATGACGCAAAGCTGCGCGCCGCATCGCCGTCGCGCGTATAGATCGCCACGCCGTTGCCGTATTGGTGTTTCGTCGGCAGGGCGGCTGCTTCCTCGAACGTCTTGGCGCGGACGACCTGCAGCACGGGCCCGAATATCTCGTCCTGATAAGTCTTCATCTCCGGCGTCACGTGATCGAAGAGCGAACCGCCGAGAAAGAAACCGTTCTCATAGCCCTGCAGTTTGAAGCCGCGGCCGTCGACCAGAAGCTTCGCGCCTTCCTTGACGCCCATGTCGATATAGCCCGACACCTTGTCGAGATGCGCCTTGCTGACGACCGGGCCGTAATCGCTGTCGGACGCATTGGACAGGCCGACCTTCAGCGACTGAACGCGCGGCACAAGTTGCTTCACCAGACGATCCGCCGTCTCCTCGCCAACCGGCACCGCGACAGAAATCGCCATGCAGCGCTCGCCGGCCGAGCCATAGCCCGCGCCGATGAGATCGTTGACGACCTGATCCATGTCGGCATCCGGCATGATAATGGCGTGGTTCTTCGCCCCGCCCATCGCCTGCACGCGCTTGCCATGCGCCGCACCCGTCGCATAGACATATTGCGCGATCGCCGACGAACCGACGAAGCTCACCGCTTGGATGATCGGGTCGGTGAGGACCGCATCGACCGCTTCCTTGTCGCCGTTGACGACATTGAGAACGCCGGCGGGCGCACCTGCCTCCAGGAAAAGTTCGGCCAGACGCAGCGGCACCGAAGGATCCTTCTCCGACGGCTTGATGATGAAGGTGTTGCCGCAGGCAATCGCAACGCCGAACATCCACATCGGGATCATCGCCGGAAAATTGAACGGCGTGATGCCGGCGCAGACGCCGAGCGGCTGACGCATCGAATACATGTCGATGCCGGGGCCGGCGCCTTCGGTGAATTCGCCCTTCTGCAAATGCGGAATGCCGCAGGCGAACTCGATCACTTCGAGGCCGCGCTGCACATCGCCCTTCGCATCGGCGATGACTTTTCCATGCTCCGAGGACAGAAGAGCGGCAAGCTCGTCCATGTTGGCTTCGAGCAGACGCTTGAACTCGAACATGACGCGGGCGCGGCGCTGCGGATTGGTCGCCGCCCAGCCCGGAAACGCTTTTGCCGCAACCTCGGCCGCGGCATGAAATTCGGACGCGCTCGCAAGCGGCGTCCGCGCCGTCACTTCGCCGGTGTTCGGATTGGTCACATCGAGGAAGCGCCCGCTCGTGCCCTTCACGTGCTTGCCGCCGATGAAATGCGTCAGTTCCTTGACCATCTTTTGTTCCTCACCCTGTCTTTGCGCAGATTCTGTCGCCGCGCGCTTGCCGAAACCGGTCCTACGCACCTTTGTTGTTGCTATTTAGTTACCGCGCCGCAACAGGCGCGAGCAAGGGCGGTTTGCCTGCTAATTCGCTGGCGATGTTCGATTTTTCGCGCAAATGACCGGAATCCGGGTGAAGCGCAACAAATAAAAGAACATCCGGTTCGGCGTTTCGGACTGGTACACGCCCGCCATTCGACTAGCATTCGGGCGGGTACTCCCGGGGATTCGCCGAGGACCCGGCGGGGAGCAGGGGACAAGGCCTGGCCCGCTCGAAACAAACCGGCCAACGAACACTGGCTAAGAGGAAATACGAATGTCCAACACCGTGAAAGTCATCATCGCAGTCATCGTGATCGCAGTGGTTCTTCTGGTCGGCTACAAGCTGACCCACAAGACCGCCCCTGCCGACGGGATGGCGCCCGCCACGACCGAAATGGCGCCCGCCGAAACACCGACCACGCCGCCTGCCGAGCCGGCGACGCCGCCTGCCGCTCCCGACAACAGCATGTCGGCTCCGGCCCCGACGACACCGGCCGAGCCGGCCGCTCCGGCGCCGACCGAAGAGCAGAAGCCGCAGTAATCTGCTGCAACCTCTGAAGAGCCCGCGCATCCGAAAGGGTGCGCGGGTTTTTCTTTTGCGCATATGGAAATTAAAACCGTATACGGACAGTTTGACGCAGTTGCCTTTCCAGCCAGATCTTCGCGCTGCGACAGATTGTCGTTGATGCCGTCGCGGATATGAACGAAATCCCCCTCGAACCATTCACATTCGGTTCAGGCGCATCTCGGCAGACTGATCTCACCAGCGACCCGATGTTTCTTTGTTTCATGGCATCGGGAAAAGGATGACCAGTTGAAAGGAACGATCATGTCCAAGATGCGCAATACCATTTTCGCCGCCGCGCTCGTCGCCATTGCGCCGGGCTTCGCTTTCGCCGCCGACACGATGGCGCCCGCCGATAC
>DASVNC010000081.1:0-2407 GCA_036384055.1 Parvibaculum sp. | reverse complement strand
GATGTAGGCAAGCTCGGAAAACGCATCGAGCATCCGCTCGGCGTCGCCCTCGTCGAGCAGCGAGGGGAGGAAGCGCGCCAGCGCCTCTTCGAATTCGCGGTGCTTCTTCAGGCCCTTCGGCGTCAGCTTCAGTTTGACGCTGCGGCCGTCTTCGCGGTCGGGCGTGCGGCTGATAAGCCCGCGTTTCTCCATGTCGGCGATGAGGCCGGAGGCGGTGGGCTTGCGGATGGCGGCATTGACCGCCAGCTCGCCCGCCCGCTTCGGCCCGCGCTTCAGGAACAAAAGAAACCTGTACTGCGGAATGGTGATGTCGAGTTCGCGGGCGATCGTCTCGAACTGCCGGAACAACACCACGACCGTGCGGGCCATCAGGATGAGCCGCCGGTCTATGGTGTCGTCCTCGATTTCGGTCATGGAACCTGCTGTGTCGATCCGTTAGTGGCCGGGCTTCACCGGTTTGAGCTGTGGCATGTCCGGCATCGGCATCTGTCCCCCGCGCGTCTCCTCGCTGAGCTCCGAGCAGACGAAATAGGATTTGTAGCTCAGATGTTCGGGATCGGGCGGGATCATGCAGGAAAAGATCGACGCGCCTTTTTGCAGGATCAGCGCCGTGCCCAGATTGCCGCGGATCTCATACCCGTCCTTGGCGAGGCCGGTGAGCGAACGGTCTGTCACGACGAAGGGGCCATTGCGTTTTCCGGCCGCATAAGGGTCCATGCCCGCTGCCGTGGCAAAGCCGGTCGAGGCGACGAGAAGCGCGAAGGCAGCGGCAAGAAGGCGGGTCATTTGTGGTCCGTTATGCGGGCAAGGCGGGAAGCGCCGCGCGATCTTAGCCGAAGCCGCCTGTGCTTGTCAGTGCCGCCCGTCAGGCGCCGGTCCTCAGTGGACGCAGCGCGCGCAAAGGCCTGCAATCTCGACCACCTTGCGCTCCACAGTGAAGCGCGCCCGTTTCGTCGCCGCCTCCAGCGCCTTGTCGAGCGCCGGATCGACGATCTCCTCGGCGGTGCCGCAATCCCGGCAGATCAGGAACTGGCTGGTATGCGGCACACCCGCCTCGCCGCAGCCGAGATAGGCGTTGAGGGATTCGATCTTGTGGATCAGCCCCTCGGCGATCAGGAAATCGAGCGCGCGATAGACCGTCGGCGGCCGCGCCGCCTTGTGGGTCCGCGACAACTCGTCCAGCACCTGATAGGCGCCGACGGGCTTGTGCGACTTCCAGACGATGGCCAGCACCTTCTCGCGGATGGGCGTCAGCTGCACCGAGCGGTCGTCGCAGAGCGACCGCGCCCGGGCGAGCGCCGTGTCGATGCAGGCTTCGTGGTCATGCGGCTTGTCGCTGCTCATGGCTCGAATGATACAACATAACAACGCGCCTGTCGCGCGGCAGATGGGCCCGCCCGAATCGCAGCCCGCCCGCTAAACTCCACCCATGTGCGGACGATATGCGATCACCATGCCCCCTTCGGCGATGCGCGACCTTTTCGGTTTCGCGGGACAGCCGAATTTCCCGGCCCGCTACAACATCGCGCCCACCCAGCCCGTGCCGATTATCCGGCGCGAAGGCGGCGCGCGCCATTTCGTGCTGGTGCGCTGGGGGCTGATCCCCGCCTGGTCGAAGGAGGCGCCGCAGTCGCTGCTCATCAACGCGCGCGCCGAAACCATTTCAGAAAAGCCGTCCTTCCGCGGCGCCTTCCGCCATCGCCGTTGTCTGATGCCGGCCGACGGCTTCTATGAATGGAAGACAGTCGGGAAGGGCGCGAAGCAGCCCTACTTCATCCGCCGCCGCGACGGCAGGCCGATGGCCTTCGCCGCCATCTGGGAAAACTGGATGACGAAGGACGGCAGCGAAATCGAAACCTGCGCCATCGTGACGACGCAGGCGAACGCGACGCTCGCGCCCATCCACACCCGCATGCCGGTCATCCTCGATGAAAAGGATTTCGACCGCTGGCTCGACCCCGCAACACCCGAGAAGGAACTTTTCGCCCTGATGCGCCCGGCTGCGGACGACCTTCTCGTCGCCGATCCCGTCTCGACCGCCGTCAACCGCGTCGCCAACGACGACGCAACGCTCACCATCGCCATCGACGAACACACCGCCGCCGCATTGACGACGCCCGGGCCGAAGCGCAAACCGAAACCCACGGACGAGCGGCAGGCGGATTTGTTCTGAGCCCGCCGCCATCGCCCTTGCTTTCTAGCCCTCCCCCCTTGAGGGGGAGGGTTGGGTAGGGGGCCTTGGAATAACCCCTGTCCCCGCCGGGGAGATGAGGGGGCGGCGAAAACCGCCAAATCCACACCCGGAATACGGACTTAAGGATATTCGCACCCAAGCCCGTGCCGCCCTATATACTGAAGTTCGACCGTGGCCTGGGGACGAAATGCTGTCCGATATCATCATCTTGCT
>DASVNC010000080.1:0-22724 GCA_036384055.1 Parvibaculum sp. | reverse complement strand
TCAGTTCGACGCCGAGCGCCGTGTCTTCCTCGCCCCAAAGCATCAGCGTCGGCGTTTCGAGCACGGGCGGATTGGACCAGTCTTCCTGCGTTGAGCCGTTGCGCAGCGCCGCGCGGTAATAATTGATCATCGCCGTCATCGCGCCGGGGATCAGCGCGTTCTTCTTGTATTCGTCAATCACGCTGTCTGGAAACCGGCTCTTGTCGATCGCCATGCCGCGAAAGGCCTGGCCGATTGCATGTGCGCCGCGCAGCGTCAGCAGAAATTCCGGCAGCCAGGGAATCTGGAAGAAGAAAATATACCAGGAGCGTTTGAACTGCGCCCATGTCCTGATGCCTTTGAGAAAAAGCGCCGGATGCGGAAGATTCATCACGATGAAGCGGTCGAGCGGTCTTGGGGCGCTCAGCGCGAAACTCCAGGCGATGGCCCCGCCCCAGTCATGCGCGATCAGCGTCGTCGGCCCCTTGATGCCGCGCGCGCGGGCGGCATCGATCAGCCCGGCGACGTCCGCCACCAGATGTTCCATCCGGTAGGCTTCGATGCCGGCGGGACGCGATGTTCCGCCGTAACCGCGGAGATTGGGGGCCCAGGCGGTGTAGCCGAGTGCGGCCAGCAGCGGCATCTGCGCCCGCCACGAATACTTGCTCTCCGGGAACCCGTGCAAAAACAGGGCGAATTTGTCGCCGTCTCCGCACATATCGACCTCGAAGGCGAGCCCGTTTGCCTCGACATAGGCCGTCTTGATCGGATACTCGGACATTTCCCGCCGCCGTTTATTTATGAGTCGTTGGCCGGACTATACGTGATTTAAAGTGACATTGCGCAACCGGCCCCGCCGCGGGTTGCAACCGCTGCGCGGTATTGCATTGTCCCACCCCGCCGGGTCTGCGCCTGCCGCGGGTCCGTGGGCCCTGTCCCGGAACGGGCGAATCCGACTGTTTGCAGGGGTTTTCGACAGACCGGCAGCAGCCCTTGTCATCGCCGCCCGGTCCAATTAAGTTCCCGGCCATTGCGGCAGGGTGAAACGCCCTAAAGCCGCCGCCGGTGCAGGCATAGCTCAGCTGGTTAGAGCGCTAGATTGTGGATCTAGAGGTCCCCCGTTCGAACCGGGGTGCCTGTACCATTTCATTTCCCCGCCATTCATTTCCCCGCCATTCATTTTCCGCCCCGTTCATTTTCCGCCCCGTTCATTTTCCGCCCCGTTCATTTTCCGCCCCGTTCATTTTCCAATGGCCCGCCCGCCGCGCTAGACTGCCCGTCGGCATGGCCGGGAGCAGAGGGGCAGGGTGAGCGAACAAGAGCTCAGACAGGAGCTTCAGGCCGCCCGGGCGTCCGAGGAGCGGTTCCGTCGTATTTTCGACCTTGCCCGTGAAGGCATCTGGATGGTCGGCCCCGATGAGCGGGTCGTCTATATGAACGGCCACATGGCCGAGATGCTGGGCTACGGCGCCGGCGAGGGGCTTGGCCGCTCGATCTACGATTTCATGAGCGATGAGGAACGCGAGACCTCGCGCCGGATTCGCGCCGAGGGAACCATCGGCAAGGCTGGTCCCCGGGAGGCGCTTTTGCGCCGCAAGGACGGCTCTCATGTCTGGACGCTGTCGAGCACCAGCCCGATGATCGGCCCCGACGGTTCGTTTGAGGGCGTGCTCGGCGTCGTCATGGACATTTCGGAGCGCAAGCGGAGCGATGAAGAGCTGCGCCGCGCCAACGACATCAATCAGAGCATCATCGACACGGCGCTCGATGTGGTTTGCGTCAACGATGCCGAGGGCAGGTTCGTCAGCGTCGGCCGCCGCTGCAAGGCGGTCTGGGGCTATGAACCCGAGGAACTGATCGGCACCCGGTTCATCGACCTGGTTCATCCGGACGACCGCGAGGCGACATTGGCATCGACCTCCAACCTGCTCGGCGGACGCCGCCCCCCGGCCCACGAAAACCGTTACATCCGCAAGGACGGCACTGTCGTACCCATGCTTTTCACCTGCATCTGGTCGGACGAGCATCAGCTTCTCTTCGCCTTCGGCCGCGACCTGACGCGGCAGAAAGAGATGGAGGCGCGGCTCAGCCAGTCGCAGCGGCTAGAAGCCGTCGGTCAGCTCACCGGCGGCATCGCGCATGATTTCAACAATCTGCTGACCGTCATCATGGGGAATGCCGAAGAACTTGCAGAACGGCTGCAGACAGATCCCGGCCTCCGCCTGCTCGCCGAAATGACGCGCACCGCCGCCGAGCGCGGCGCCGATCTGACAAACCGTCTTCTCGCTTTCGCCCGCCGCCAGCCCCTGGAACCCAAAGTCATCGACGTGAACGGGCTGGTGCGGCGCATGGAGGCGCTCCTGCGCCGGACGCTGGCGGAAAATGTGGAGATCGAGATGGTGCGCGGCGCGGGCCTCTGGTCCGCCTTCGTCGATCCCTCGCAATGCGAGGCGGCGATCCTCAATCTCGCGGTCAATGCGCGCGACGCGATGCCGGGCGGCGGGCGGCTCACCATCGAAACGGCCAACGCCTATATCGATGAAACCTATGCCGGCCGGCACCTGGAAGTCGCGCCCGGCCAGTATGTCATGCTGTCGGTTTCCGATAGCGGCACCGGCATGACGCCCGAGGTTGTGGCGCGCGCCTTCGAGCCCTTCTACACCACCAAGGAAATCGGCAAGGGCTCGGGCCTTGGCCTCAGCATGGTCTATGGCTTCGTCAAGCAATCGCACGGCCACGTGAAGATCTATTCCGAACCGGACCACGGCACGACCGTGAAGATCTATCTCCCGCGCGGCGATGGCGCCGAGGACAAGGCCGACCTGCTGCGCATCGAAGCGGAGCCGCGCGGCAGCGAAACCATTCTGATCGTCGAGGATGACGAGCTGGTGCGCACCTATGTCGAGGGACAGTTGGTCTCGCTGGGCTACAACGTCGTCCCGGCGGTGAACGGCGTCGGCGCTCTCGAGATCATCCGGGCCCGCGACGACATCGATCTTCTCTTTACCGATGTCGTCATGCCGGGCGGTCTGAACGGGCCGCAGCTTGCCGCGGAAGCGAAAAAGGTCCGGCCGGGCCTCCGGGTGCTCTTCACTTCCGGTTATACGGAAAACGCCATCGTCCATCACGGTCGGCTGGACCGCGGCGTGCATCTGCTGAGCAAGCCCTATCGCCGCGCCGAACTCGCCGCCAAGGTGAGATTTGTGTTGAGCGCGGGTTAGCTCAACTGGCGAGGCAATCGGCGACGTATTGTTTGAGCTTCGACATCGCAAACGGCTTCTGTAGCGCGAAGTCGGCGCCCATCAGGCTTGCCGCCTGCAGGAAGTCCGTGCCGACATGGCGCCCGCCGCCCGACATGGCGATGATCTTCAGCCGCGGAAAGTCGCGCCGGATGATGCGGATGGTCTCGAGCCCCTCCTGCTCCGGCATGATGAGGTCCGTCACCACCACATCGACAGGCTGTCTGGCGAGCCAGGACACGCCCTCGCGGCCGTTCGAGGCGATGACGACCTCGTAGCCGCCTGTCTCTAGGCTGAGTTTGATGGTGTCGCGCACCAACGGTTCGTCTTCGATCACCAGAACTGTCGCCATGAGCAGGCCCTCAAGCTGGTTGAAGCTCGCAAGGATCAAACTATCACAATGGAAACGCGCGCACCCGTTTCCGCAACCTTTCCGTATAGAAATTGCTTTGCCGTCCCGAAGCGGAACACTAGATTAATGTAAGGCATTACCCGGGATTGTGTAACCCGGACCCGGGCGCGCGCGACGATGGCCGCACCGCAAGGCCGGCGCCGAAAAAAGGGAGAAACAAGAAAAAATGGGATTGATCCTCTACGGCGCGGCGCTGTCGCCCTTCGTGCGCAAGACGCGCGTCTTTCTGGCCGAGAAAGGCCTCGACTACAAACTGGAGCAGGTGAACATTTTCCCGCCGTCGGACTGGTTCAAGGAAATCTCGCCGCTCGGACGCATCCCCGTTCTGAAGGACGAGGAAGCCGGCGCAACGCTGCCGGACAGCTCCGTCATCTGCGCCTATATCGAACGTGTGCATCCCGAACCCGCCCTCTACCCCAGGGACGCGCTGAGCTACGCCAGGGCGCTCTGGTATGAGGAATATGCCGACTCCGAACTCGCCGGCAATGTCGGCATGGGCATGTTCCGCCCCATCGTCGTCAACAAACTGATGGGCAAGGAATGCGACAGGGCCACGGCGGAAAAAACCCTGACCGAGAAGCTGCCGCGCTACTTCGCCTATCTCGACAAGGAGATCGGTTCGAAGGCGTTTCTGGTCGGCGACAGCCTTTCGATTGCGGACATCGCCGTCGGCACGCAGTTCGCCAATCTCGCGCATACGGGCTACAGCGTCGATGAGAAGCAGTATCCGAACCTCGTGCGCTATGTGAAGGCGATCCTCGCGCGGCCGAGCTTCGCCGCCTGCATCGCCGAAGAGAGCCGGGTGATTTCGAAACTCGCTCTCTGACGGCGCATCTTTGACGCAAGGGAAGGGCGGCGGTAATTCACCTGCCGCCCTTCTGCCTTCAAATTCCCTCTCAAAAGGGCTATTTCATGAACCAAGCGATGTTCTCAAAATCGCAATGGAGGAAGAAATGGCCGAGACAGCGAAAGCCTGGCCTGTCGTCAGCATTGCGGAAGCCAATCGCATCCTGACCGCGCCCGGCATGCCCTTCGAAATGGAAACGGTGACGATCCGTGGGATTCCGACGCGCGTCTACAAGAACGCGCCGCCGCATCTGCGCGCGATTTTCGAGCTCGGCAAAGGCTGGGGCAAGCGCGACTTCATCGTCTATGAAGGCGAGCGCCTCACCTATGACGATCACTACCGCGCCTCGGTGGCGTTCGGCCGCGCGCTCGCCGAAAAGTTTGGTGTCCGCAAGGGCGACCGCGTCGCCATCGCCATGCGCAACTTCCCCGAATGGTCGATCGCCTTCTGGGCCGCCGCCGCCATCGGCGCCGTCGTCGTGCCGATCAATGCCTGGGGCACCGGGCCTGAACTTGAATATTGCATCTCGGACTCAGGCTCCAAGGTCGTCGTCGTCGATGGCGAAAGGCTGGAGCGTCTGAAGCCGCATCTGGCTGAGTTGAAGGTCGCCGGCGTCATCGCCGCCCGCGCCTCCGAACAACCGCTGGGCGACGCACATGCCTTCGAGGTTCTGGTCGGCACGCCGGAAAACTATGCAAAGCTTTCGGACGCCGCCTTGCCGGACCCGGATATTCACCCCGACGACGATGCGACGATCTTCTATACCTCCGGCACGACCGGCAAGCCCAAGGGTGCGCTCGGCACCCATCGCAACATGATGACGAACCTCGTCAGCATCGGCTATGCGCCGACCCGCGCCATGCTTCGCCGCGGCGAGACGCCGCCTGTGCCCGATCCCGATGCGCCGCAGCGTTCGATGCTTCTCTCCGTGCCGCTCTTTCATGCGACCGGCTGCCACTCGATCCTCGTCCCGACATATACGGGCGGCGGAAAGCTTGTCCTGATGCATAAATGGAACCCCGAACGCGCGCTGGAACTGATCGAGCAGGAGCGCATCCAGACATTCGGCGGCGTGCCGGCGATGGTCTGGCAGGTGCTCGAAAGCCCGAACTTCAAACAGCACGACACCTCGTCGGTCGAATCCATAGCCTATGGCGGCGCGCCCGCCGCGCCCGATCTCGTCGCGCGCATCAAGCAGCAGTTTCCGAAGGTGCAGCCGGGCAACGGCTATGGCCTCACCGAAACCTCCTCGATCACGACGCAGAACAGCGGCGAGGATTATCAGAACCGTCCCGAAAGCGCCGGTCCTTGCGTGCCCGTCTGCGACCTCAAGGTCGTCGATGAACACGGTGTCGAAGTCGCGCCCGGCCAGGTCGGCGAACTCTGGATCAAGGGTCCGAACATCGTCAAAGGCTACTGGAACAAGCCGGAAGCCACGGCCGCCGCGATCACCGGCGGCTGGCTCCATTCCGGCGATCTCGTCCGCATCGACGATGAAGGCTTCGTCTTCATCCTCGACCGCGCCAAGGACATGCTGATCCGCGGCGGCGAGAACATCTATTGCGTCGAAGTCGAAGGCGCGCTCTACGCCCATCCGGCCATCATGGACGCCGCCGTTGTCGCCATCCCGCACAAGGTGCTGGGCGAGGAAGTCGGCGCCGTCGTGCAGGTCGCGCCCGGAAAGGCCGTGACCGAGGAAGAACTGAAGGCGCATGTCAGGAAGCTGATCGCGGGCTTCAAGGTGCCGGTGAAAATCGAGATCCGCACCGAGCCCCTGCCGCGCAACGCCAACGGAAAAATCCTGAAGACCGAACTTCGCGAAGACATGAAAAAATATGCGGGCCAATCCGCGGCTTGAGGGAGGCGATATGGACATCTCATTGAAGGGCCGCGTGGCTCTCGTCACGGGCGCCTCGCGCGGCATCGGCCGCGCCATCGCCGTCGCGCTTGCAGAAGCCGGCGCCGACGTCGCCGTCAACTATCGTCGCGACGAGGAGGCGGCGAACGAAACCGTCGCCGAGATCAAGGCGCTCGGACGTAAGGCAAAAGCCTATTCGGCCTCGGTCGAAAATTTTGAGGACGACCAAAAAATGATAGCCGACGTGCTGAAGGATTTCGGCTCCATCGGCATCCTCGTCAACAATGCGGGCATCGCCTCGCGCGGCCAGACCGTCGCCGACACCGACCCGCTGGAGCTTGAACGCGTGCTGCGCATCCATGCGATGGCGCCGCACTTCGTCTCGAAGCTGGTCATCCCGCATATGCGCAAGGAAAAGCGCGGCGATATCGTCATCATTTCATCCGTCGCCACGCTCCACCACGCGGCAAACGGCGGCCCCTACAATATGGGCAAGGCCGCCGCCGAGGCGCTGGCGCTGACGCTGGCCAAGGAAGAGCGCAAATACGGCATCCGCACCAACATCGTCGCGCCCGGCCTCACCGACACCGACATGGGCCGCCGCCTGGCTGCGGCGCGCGCCGGCAAGAAGGAAATGGACATCCACGAGCTCGACGACAGATACCCATTCGGCCATGTCTGTTCGCCGGAGGAAGTCGCCGCGGCGGTGGTCTACCTCGTCTCCGACGCGAACCCCTATGCCAACGGTCAGAAAATCAACATCGACGGCGGCGGCAACTGAAGTCGTTCCGCCGGAACCGCGAAACGAAAAAGGCCGGCGTCACCGCCGGCCTTTTCCATGTCGTGAAAGTGGAGGACTCACTCCGCCGGCGAAAGCGCCCCCGTCGGCGCCGCCGTCCGGCTCTTGAAGAGCGAGGGCAGCACGTTGATGAAGGACAGCAGCACCGCCGCCGCATAAGGCACAGACTGCACCAGCAGCACCGCCACCCAGAGCCTGGACAGGCTGTCGGCGAAATCCTGATTGAGCAGGAAGGCGAGCGCGAGCCCCCACAGCGCCGCCAGCATCACCGCTTCCTCGCGCACCTGAATGAACGCGGCGGCCAGCGGCGGCTTGTCCTCGCATTTCGGCGTGCGGAAGAACGGCTTGCCCGATGTCACCATGCCGTTGAGCATCGCCTTGGCGACCGTATGCGTGAGGCCGAGCGCCGCGACGCCCGCGCCGAGGCTTTCGATGAAGCTGCAATTCTTGACGCGCACGGCATAGAGCCAGAGCGAGCGGATGAACTTGAAGGCGAAGCTGCCGATGGTCGGAATGAGGAAGGCCGCGACCGGCAGCTGCACCATCTTCGGCTCGTAAAGCGCGAAGGCCGAAAGCCCGATGCTCGTCGTCGTGAAGAGAAGGGCGAGGCCGTCGGCAAACCACGGCAGCCAGCCGGCGAGGAAGTAATAGCGTTGCGCCGAGGTGAGCCCGCCCTTGCGCGACCAGGGCGCCAGCGCCGACCAGTGATGCTTGACGATCTGCACCGCGCCATAGGCCCAGCGGAAACGCTGGCCGATATAGCCCGCCAGCGTGTCCGGCGTCAGGCCCTTGCCGAACGAGTGGTTGACGTAAACGCTGTCATATCCGGCGCGATAGAGTTTGATGCCGAGTTCGGCGTCCTCGCAGATGCACCACTCCGCCCATGCGCCGACCTGCTCCAGCGCCGACTTGCGCACCAGCGTCATCGTCCCGTGCTGAATGACGGCGTTGAAGTAGTTGCGCTGAACCATGCCGATGTGGAAGAAGCCGGCATATTCCCAGTAGCACATGTTCTTGAAGATGCTTTCGTGGCCGTCGCGGTAGTCCTGTGGCGATTGCACGAAGGCGACATCTTCCTTGGCGAAATAGGGCACCATCATGCGCAGCCAGTCGGGCGACACCTGATAGTCGCTGTCGATCACGGCAACGATGTCGGCGTCCTTCGCCGTCATCTTCAGCCCGTAGTTGAGCGCGCCCGCCTTGAAGCCCGGCCAGTTCTCCAGATGGAAGAAGCGGAAGCGGTCGCCTAGCTGCGCGCAGGTTTCGCGCACCGGCTGCCAGACGTGCGGATCGACCGTGTTGTTGTCGAGAACCAGCACCTCGAAATTCTGGTAGTCGAGCTTGGCAAGCGCCATCAGCGTCTCGCGCACCATCTCCGGCGGCTCGTTGTGGATCGGCACATGGATCGAAACCTTCTGCGCCGGATAGCCTTCGGCGGGCTCGAAGGGCTTGAAGTGCCGTTCGCCGTGGCGCGTCCAGATCACCTCGACGAACTCGATCGCCTCGGCAAGCAGCACGATGAGCAGCAGGCCCTGCGCAAGGAAAAGGAAAGTCCAGATGACGGTATCGACCGACGAGAGATAGAGCCCCGTCACCGACAGCCCCGCCCAGGCAAGCGCCGAAGCGGCAATCTGCGTGACGATGGTGAAGATGACGACGCCCACCGTCTTGACGTGCTGGCGGATCATCATGAAGACGACGGCCAGCACGAGCGCGAGCCCGGCCGCGATCGACGCCCATAGGCGCCATTCCGGCGCTTCCGAGATCGACCCCTTCATCGGGAATTTCGGCTGCCGCTCGGCATTGTAGATGCCCCAGTAGCTGCCTGCCGCGCCTTCTTCGCTGGCCTTCCACGGCTGGTCGAAGGCTTCCATCACGTAATAGGTGAGGTCGGCGTCCTTGGCGCGGTTCAGGAACTCGCGCATGAAGGTCGCCTGATTGACGAGCGAAGGCACGGCTTCGCTGGAAAGCTCGGCTTCGGGAATGCCGGGATAGGGCTTGCGCGGGACGATCTTGCCCCGGCTCGGCCAGCCGACTTCGGTGATGACGATGGGCTTGTCCGGATAGGCCTTGTGCAGCTGGTCGACGCGGTCGAACACGGCGTCCACCGCCTCGTTGATCGGAATGCCTTCCCAGTAGGGCAGTATCTGCACGCCGATATAATCGACCTCTTTCGCGAGTTCGGGATATTTGAGCCAGATATGCGGCGGCTCGGCGGTCGACACCGGCTTCCAGACGTTCTTCTTCACTTCGCGGATGTAGTTGATGAGATCGCCGACCGGCAGGTCATTGCGCAGCAGCGACTCGTTGCCCACCAGCACGCGCACCACGTTGCGTTTCGGCGCCACCTTGATGAGGTTGGCGATTTCCTCGGCGTTGCGCTGCTTGTCGGTGCCGATCCAGGCGCCGACCGCAACCGACAGCCCGTCCTCGGCCGCGATATCGGGAATGTTCTCCTGCCCGCGGATCACGCTGTAGGTACGGATCGCCTGCACGCTGCCCGAAAGCAGCTTCAGGTCCGATGCGATCTGCTCCTGCGAGGGAAAGACGCCCTTGGTCGGGTCCTGATTGATCTGGAAGGGGCTGTAGGAAAAGCCGACGATTTCGCCGGTCCAGGCCTCGGCCTCATGCGGCTGGTTGAACGCCGCCCAGATCGCGAGGTTGGCGAGAATGACGATGGGCAGCACGAAAACGAAAAAGCCGGCGATGCGGGCAAGGCCGCCCTTGCGCGGCGGCGCGCCGTCCTCGGGGTTCTGCGGCGCGTCGGGAAGGGAGGCGAGGTCTTGGGGGTTGTCCATCGGGTGTCCAGAAAATGGTCGCTTGGGCGATTGCCTGTACCGCGCGGCGCGACGGCCCAGCTCCGTCGGCTTGCCTTGAAGAGGGTGGCTCAGCGTTGAATATGGTATCGCCGATGAACCGCCCATGAACAGGTGCGCGTCCGGTCACGCGCACCTCTCGATCGTCCGGTCGTGGCCCTTCGCGTCAGTCGGCGGCGGCGGCAATCCGGGCCCCCGCCGGCCGGGCTTGCGCGCCCCGCACCAGTCGGCCGTTCAACGCGCCGGTCGGGTCTCCGTTCCGGAAGGCGACCGTGCCCGAGACGATGCTGGCGGTATAGCCGTCCGTCTGCTGGATCAGCCGTTTTCCGCCCGCCGGCAGGTCGTTGACGATGCGCGGCGAATAGAGCTTCAGGCGGTCGAAATCGATCACGTTGACGTCCGCCTTCATGCCGGGCGCGAGAATGCCGCGGTCGAGCATACCGATGAGCTCGGCGTTGCGGCCGGTGAGGCCGTGGATTAGCCATTCGAGCGGCAGCTTGCGGCCGCGCGTCCGGTCGCGCCCCCAATGTGTGAGCAGCGTCGAGGGAAAGCTCGCATCGCAGATGATGCCGCAATGCGCGCCGCCGTCCGAAAGGCCGAAGGCCGTGTTCGGATGCGTGAGCATGGTTTCGACATCGGCAAGGCTGCCGCAGTGATAGTTCATCAGCGGGAAATAGAGCAGCGCCTTGCCGTCGCGCTCCAGCATCAGGTCGAGAACGACCTCGCGCGGATTCTTGCCCGCGCGTTCGGCGCGCGCCTTCACGCTCTCTTCCGGCGCGGGCTCGTAGTTCGGAATTTCTCCCAGCGCGAACATCTTGTGATAGGCGGTGCAGATCATCTCGATGATTTCGCCGGCGGGATAGGCAGGTTCCTCGGCCAGCAGTTTCGCGCGGAACTCCGGATCGCGCAGCGCCTTCAGCTGCTCCTCCAGCGGCGCGCCCCAGATCTGCCGGAAGGTTTGGTGCATGACAAAGGGATTGAGCGAGGCGGTGAGGCCGAGCAGAAGCCCGGTGGCGCGCGGCGGCACCTGGCCCTTGATCGGCAGCCCGGCCTTGTTGGCTTCGGCGATGTTGTGCAGCACGCGCGCCCAGACGTCCGGCCAGCGGTCGTCCTGCTCGATGGTGATCGACATGGGGCGCTTCGAAATCTCGACCATGCCGCGCAGCATGGCGAATTCGGCGTCGGTGTCCTTGAAGTCGGCGATCAGCTGCAGCACGCCTTTCCCGGCCTTGCCCATTGCCCGCGCAATGCCGTGCAGTTCCATCGCCTCGGCCTTCAGCGTCGGCGTCGAAGCGCCTTTCACGTCCTTGTGCTTCAACGTGCGCGACGTCGAGAAGCCGAGTGCGCCCGCGTTGAGCGCCTCGACGACGATGCGGCCCATCTCTTCGGTATCGGCTTCGGTCGCCGGTTCAAGCGCCGGCGCCCGCTCGCCCATCACATAGGCGCGCACGGCGGCGTGCGGAATTTGCAGACCGACATCGAGCGCCAGCGGCGAAGCCTCGACCGCGTCCATGTATTGCGCGAAACTTTCCCAGTTCCACTTGATGCCCTCGGCAAGCGCCGTACCCGGAATATCTTCGACGCCCTCCATCAGGCCGAGCAGCCATTGCCGCTGCTCCGGCTTGCAGGGCGCGAAGCCGACGCCGCAATTGCCCATGACGGCGGTGGTGACGCCGTGAAACGTCGATGGTTGCAGATAGGGATCCCACGTTACCTGCCCGTCGTAATGCGTATGCACATCGACGAAGCCCGGCGTCACGATCTGACCCTTCGCGTCGATCTCCTCGCGGCCGCCCGCGGCAACCTTGCCCACGGCGACGATGGTTCGGCCCTCGATGGCGATGTCGGCCTCGACGGGTTTGCTGCCGGTGCCGTCGTAAACGGTCCCGCCGCGGATCACGAGGTCATGCATGGGTTTCCTCCAAATGGCCCTTAATGACGTTTTGGGCCAGCTTAGCGGATTTTTCGGAGGAGGGGATAAGGATCGGAGGTTGGCGGCGTGCCGCGCCACCCATCGGTCTTTCCGTGGCGCAGCGCCCAAAAGGGGATAACCCGGCCGCGGGGTCGGGCTACCGGCGGTGTCCCGCTTTCGCCTTTCCGGACCCCTGAGGGAGTTACGACCCCGTCTGCGTCTTGCCGCGGGCCTGAATGGCCGCGCGGCGCTCGGCAATGGCGGCCGTGTTAACGGTCTGGCTCCAGGCGTTGGAGACCGTCCGTTCGGTCTTCATGGCCTCGCCGAAGTTCTGCGAGAAACCCTCGTCGATGAGTTTCTTGTAGGCCGGCAGGCACTCCGGCACGACGCTCAGCATGTCCTCGGCCAGCTTGCGCGCCGTCGCCAGAAGCTCGTCCGCCGGAACGACGCGGTTGACCATGCCCCATTCGGCTGCCTGCGCGGCGGAGAGGAAGTTGCCGGTGAGCGACAGCTCCTTGGCCCTATAGATGCCGATGGCGCGGCTAAGCTTCTGTGAGAGGCCCCAGACCGGCATGATGCCGACCCGGGCATGGGTGTCGGCAAAGCGCGCCGCTTCCGAGCAGATCAGCACGTCGCAGGCGAGCGCGAGCTCGAACCCGCCCGTGATCGCGACGCCGTTGATGGCGCCGATCACCGGCCCGGAAAAGCGGCCGAGCGAGGTCACCGGGTCTTTGTCCAGAAGCGCGCCGCCAAGCGTTTTACCCCCCGCGCCGAGTTCCTTGAGATCGAGCCCGGCGCAGAACGCCTTGCCGGCGCCGGTCAGGATCGCAACCTGGATCGACGGATCGGCCTCCAGATCCTCGAAGGTGGCCTCGATGGCGACACGGAGTTCGCGCGACAACGCATTCATGGCGGTGGGCCGGTTCAGCGTCACGGTCGCGATACCGCCCGATTTTTCGACCAGGAGGACGGGCTCGGCTGCGTTTGTCATTATATTTTCTCCATAATACCGTGAATTGCAATGCGAATGGCGTTAGGTTTGCTCTATCAGAGGGGGCGTTGGGTCGCAATCGGACGGCCCTCCCTTGGTTGACCTCACCACCTCGTTCGGACAGCATGCGCCCCTTTGCAAACGACCAGGCCGTCGCGCAGTGACTATTGCTCCTTCCGAGCCGGAGAAGTCTTTCCGGCTGTCGCTCCATGTGGCTGCGCTTGGCGTCGTCTACGGCGATATCGGTACAAGCCCGCTCTATACGATCCGCCAGTGCTTCGATCCCGTCGTCGGATTGAAGCCGGGACCGGAGAGCGTCTATGGCGTGCTGTCGCTGGTCTTCTGGGCGATCACGCTCGTCGTGACGCTGAAATACGTCACCTTCATTCTGCGCGCCGACAACAAGGGTGAAGGCGGCATCGTCTCGCTTGCCGCGCTGGCGCTGAAGAAGAACGGTCCCAAAGGTCCGCTTGCGACCGCCATCATCATCGCCGGCATGCTCGGCGCGGCTCTCTTCTACGGCGATGGCATCCTGACGCCGGCCATATCGGTGCTGGGCGCGATGGAGGGCCTTGGCGTCATTTCGCCTGTTCTGACCGAGTTCACCATGCCGATCTCGGCGGTCCTGCTCGTCGCCCTTTTCCTTGCCCAACGGCGCGGCACCGCCGGCATCGGCGCCTGGTTCGGCCCGGTGACCTTGGTCTGGTTCGTCACCATCGCCGTCCTCGGCGTTTTCGGCATCGCCAAACACCCGGCCGTGCTTGCCGCCGTCGATCCCCGGCCGGGTCTTTCGCTGCTGTTCTCGGGCAATGCGCGGTCGCTGGAACTTCTGGGCGCCGTCGTTCTCGCGGTCACCGGCGCGGAAGCCTTGTACGCCGATATGGGCCATTTCGGCCGTTCGACGATCCGTCACACCTGGCTCTATGTGGCCATGCCCTGTCTGCTCATCAACTATTTCGGTCAGGGCGCGCTCATCCTGGATAATCCGGCGGCGATCGAAAATCCATTTTATCTGCTGGCGCCGGAAGTCGCCCGCATTCCGCTCATCGTTCTTGCGGCGATGGCGGCGATCATCGCCTCGCAGGCCGTCATATCCGGCGCCTTTTCCGTCACAAGCCAGGCTGTCGAGCTCGGCTGGCTGCCGCGGCTTCGCATAAGGCATACATCGGCGCGCGAGTTCGGACAGATATATGTGCCGCAGATCAACAACGCGCTGATGATCGCGGTTTTGCTGACGGTCGTCGGCTTCGAATCCTCATCGAAGCTCGCATATGCCTACGGCATAGCCGTCACGGCGACGATGGGCCTCACGACCTGTCTGGCGTTCTATTATTTCAAGAATATCGCCGGCTGGGCATTCACCGCCGCCCTCGCGCTTGCCGCGCTCTTCCTGACGGTCGATCTGAGTTTTCTGACCGCGAACATGACGAAGGTTCTGCAAGGCGGCTGGCTGCCGATCAGCGTCGCGCTTCTCGCCGTCGCTCTGATGGAAACGTGGCGTCGCGGCCGTCGCATTCTCGCCGAGCAATTCCTCGATGGCGCGGTGCCGCTCGAAACACTGCTGAAGCAGGCCGCCGACCAGAAGATACAGCGCGTCAAGGGCGCCGCCGTCTTCCTGACCTCAAACCTCGATACGGTGCCGACCGCCCTGCTGCACAACCTGAAGCACAATCAGGTTCTCCACAAACGTGTCGCGCTGTTGCGCGTCAGTGTCGAGGACACGCCACGCGTGCCGTTGAGCGAGCAGCTTCAGGTCGAAACGCTGCCTAACGGTTTTGCCCGCATCGAAATCCGCCACGGCTTCATGCAGCCAGTCGATGTTCCCGAGGCGCTGGAGCGTTGCCGCACGCACGGTCTCGACTTCCCGCCGATGGAAACCTCCTACTTCGTCAGCCGCCAGACGCTGGTCCATGAACATTCGTCGCGTATGCCCGCATGGCAGTCGCGGCTCTTTATTCTCTTGATGGACTATGCGCTGACGCCGACGGAGTATTTTCAGCTTCCGCCGAACCGCGTCGTCGAGCTCGGCACGAAAACCGAAGTTTAGAGCCATTTTCCGGCGTATTTTCTCGCAAGCGTCGATGTCAGGCTTCCCAAAACCCTGCGACCGCTTGCCGCGGACGAGGCCCCTTTGTGATTTGACGCGCCTTCCGGCTTGGGACAGCATCCGCGCCGTCGTCAACGACAAGGCCTCCCAAATTGAACATCGCGTCTTCCGAGCCGGAAAAATCCTTCCGGCTCTCGCTTCATGTGGCGGCGCTGGGTGTCGTCTACGGTGACATCGGCACGAGCCCGCTTTACACGATCCGGCAATGTTTCGATCCGGTCGTTGGTTTGAAGCCCGGCCCCGACAGCGTGCTCGGCGTTCTCTCGCTGATCTTCTGGGCGATCACGCTTGTGGTGACGGTGAAGTATGTCACCTTCATTCTGCGCGCCGACAACAAAGGCGAAGGCGGTGTCGTTTCGCTGGCGGCGCTCGCGCTGAAGAAAAACGGTCAAACGGGCCTGCTGGCCATGTCGATCGTCGGCGCCGGCATGTTGGGCGCCGCCCTCTTCTACGGCGACGGCATTCTGACGCCGGCCATTTCCATCCTCGGCGCGATGGAAGGCCTCTCGGTCGTCTCTCCGGTCGTCGGCGAGTTCACGCTGCCGATATCCGTCGCGCTGCTGATCGCGCTCTTTTTCGCGCAACGCCGCGGCACGGCGGGCATCGGCGCCTGGTTCGGCCCGATCACCTTTGTCTGGTTTATGGCGATTGCGGCTCTTGGAATTTTCGGCATCGCCAGAAATCCATCCGTCCTCGCGGCCGTCGATCCGCGACCAGGCCTCGCGCTTCTTTTTTCCGGCCACGCCCGTCCGATCGAGCTTCTGGGCGCGGTCGTCCTCGCCGTCACCGGCGCCGAGGCGCTCTATGCCGACATGGGCCACTTCGGTCGCTCGACCGTGCGCCGCACCTGGCTCTATGTCGCGATGCCCGCCCTCCTGCTCAACTATTTCGGGCAGGGCGCGCTGATCCTCGAAGACCCGAGCACGATCGCCAATCCTTTCTACCTTCTCGCGCCCCAAATCGTCCGTGTGCCCCTGATCGTATTGGCTGCTATGGCTGCGATCATCGCCTCGCAGGCGGTTATTTCCGGCGTCTTCTCGGTCACCAGCCAGGCCGTCGAACTCGGCTGGCTGCCGCGCTTGCGCATTCGCCACACGTCCGCGCACGAGTCCGGCCAGATCTACGTGCCTCAGATCAACAGCGCGCTGATGATCGCTGTGCTCTTTGCCGTCGTTGGCTTCCGCTCCTCATCCAACATCGCCTATGCCTATGGCGTCGCGGTGACGGCGACGATGGTGCTGACCACCAGCCTTGCCTTCTACTATTTCCGCAAGATCGTCGGTTGGCCGCTTGTTGCCGGTCTGGCTTTTCTGGTGCTCTTCCTCACCGTCGATCTGAGCTTTCTGATCTCGAATCTGGTGAAGATTCTGCAAGGCGGCTGGTTGCCGATCGGCGTCGCGCTCCTCCTTGTCGCGGTCATGCAGACATGGCGGCGCGGCCGCGCCATTCTCGCCGAAAAGTTCTTGGAAGGCGCATTGCCGCTCGAAACGCTGATGAAGAAGGCATCCGACCAGACCATTCCGCGCGTCAAGGGCGCGGCCGTCTTCCTCACCGCCAACCTCGACATGGTGCCGACCGCCCTGCTGCACAACCTGAAGCACAATCAGGTGCTCCACAAACGTGTCGCCTTGCTGCGTGTCACCGTCGAGGATGTTCCGCGTGTTCCCTTGAGCGAGCAGCTTCAGGTCGATTGCCTGCCGAACGGTTTCGCGCGCATCGAAATCCATCATGGCTTCATGCAGCCCGTGGACGTTCCCGAGGTTCTGGAACGGTGCCGGGTATTCGGACTCGATTTCCCGCCGATGGAGACGTCTTATTTCATCAGCCGCCAGACACTCGTGCGCGAGAAATCATCGCGTATGCCGGCCTGGCAGTCGCGTCTCTTCATTCTGCTGATGGACTATGCGCTGACGCCGACCGAGTATTTCCAGCTTCCGCCCAATCGCGTCGTCGAGCTTGGAACCAAGACCGAAGTCTGATCCCGGCGCAAGAGAGCGAAGGCGAGGAACGGCGAGCTCGCCAGCGCGCAAGGCGTGGCGCCGACCATGATGCCGACTGAACCCACGGCCGAAACTCCGCGAGAAAAAATTCAGCGCGATTATCGGCCCCGCGCCTTGATCCGCTCGGCGCGCAGGGCTGAACGGCGAAGCTTGCCGGCATCGTCGCGCAAGGGCTCCGATGCCGTCTCGAACGTCTTCGGAATCTTGTAACGCACCAGCCGCTCGCCGAGATGCGCGCGCAAGCCTTCGACATCGAGCCCGCCCGGCGCGTCGACGATGGCGTGAATGGTATTGCCCATGTCGTCGTCGGGCAGCCCGATAACGGCGGATGAGCGCACGCCCGGAAAGGCGTCGATGGCCGCCTCGACTTCCGCCGGATAGATGTTGGCGCCGCCCGCCAGGATCATGTCGGTGTGGCGGTCGGCGAGATAGAGATAACCGTCCTCGTCCATCCAGCCGATGTCACCGATCGACTCCCAGCCGCCGTCGATCTGCTTCGATTGCGCGCCGATGTAATGATAAGTCGTGCCGGGCCCGGTCAGCGGGCGCATGAAGACTTCGCCGACCTCACGCGGCGGAAGCGTCTCGCCGTTCTCGCCGACGATCTTCATTTCGCAGGTGATGGCGGGCTTGCCCACAGATCCTTTGTGCAGAAGCCACTCGTCGCCGGTGATCCAGGTCGCGCCCTGTGCCTCCGTGCCGCCGTAAAGCTCATGAACGCGCGAGGGGCCGAGCCACTCGATCCATTTTTCCTTCAGCCAGGCCGGGCAGGGCGCGGCAAGGTGCAGCATGATCCTGAGATGCGAGAGATCGTATTTCGTCCGCACTTCTTCCGGCAGGTTCCAGATGCGGTGCATCATGGTCGGCACCAGCATCACCCAGTCGATTTTATGTTGGGCGAGCAGCCGCAACGTGTCCTCGGCGTCGAAGCGTGTCGTGACGACAATGTGATTGCCGAGCGTGAAGCCGATCATCGAAAAACTGAACGGCCCGTTGTGATAGAGCGGCCCCGGCACGAGCTGCGCCCGGTCGATCTCCTGCTGGAATCTCGGCTCGAAGGGGTCGAAAAGTCCCGGATCGTTGGAGACGATGATCTTCGGCCGCCCCGTCGAGCCGCCGGACGTCGGCGCCTTCCAGTAGCGCGAAATCTTTTCCGGCAGCTCCGCATCCGAAAGTGACGGATCGGGCTCGAAGTCCACATCGATGCAGGGAACCGCGCCATGCGCGCCTTTCGGCGCACCGACGATGAGCGTCGGCGCCGCGACTTCGACGATCGCTTCGCGTTCAAGCTTCGGCAGCCGTGCTGAAATGGGCTGCGGCGTCGCGCCGAGCTTCCACGTCGCAAAACAGGCTTCATAGAAGCCGATGCCGTTCGGCAAACCGATGGTGACGAGATCGCCCTCATGGACGCCGAGCGCCGCGTAGGCGCGCGCCAGCCTGTTGGTACGCTTGTCGAATTCCGCCCGCGTCACCGTGCGGCCTTCATGCGTGATGGCGGGCGCGTCGGGATTGCGCGCGGCCCAGAAGGCGGGAATGCGTCCGAGGGGAAGGGCAGCCATGTCGTCTCTTTCTGTTTTCAGTTTCTCATAGGGCAAAGCCCAGAACGATGGAGCCGAACTGATCGATCTTCGGCTGGCCAAAGAATTCGCGCGTCCTGAAATCGTGCGTGAAGCTGAGCCGCGCCGACCTGAATACCGCCACCGCACCGAGCTTGAAGTCGCCGACGAGCGGCTTCTTGTCGACGCTCATGCTGTCGCGGAACGTGTTGCCGTCGAGGAAAATGTCGCGCACTACGGCACGGGCTTCAACGCCGGTGAAGAGATACCAGTCGAAACCGGTCGAAGCGTGAAACCATTCCGAGCCGCCGGTGCCGGGATAGATGCGCGGCGGCCCGAAGTCGTCCGGCAGCGTCGGTCCGATGCGCCAGACGCCGCCGACGCCCGCATAGGTGAGTGCATTGCCTGCCGCCACCGTTCCATAGGGAATGATGTCGGTCGCAAGGCCGAGCATCTTCGGCGTCTGGAACAGGTTCGACCGCCAGGCACGCTCGAAGCTGAGATTGACGGTCGGTTCGTCCCTGAGCTGATGCGCCCAACCGTTCGCCTGTCCGGCCCCGATGATCTCATGCCAGGTGTTCTGAACCTGCCGCCCCAGCGCATCGGGGCCGACAAGACCGAGGTCGAGTTTCCATTGATCCTGCCAGGCCTCGCCCAGTTCGTTGGTGCGGATGCTCTCAAGCGACAGCGTCGTGTGCAGCCAGGCGGCATAGGGCCGGTCGGTGGGAATGGGCGCGCGCCTCGTGGTGTCGTCGGGCGTGAAGATTTCCTGCGACAGTGCGACGCCGACGCGGTGCGAAACACCGGTGACGTTCTTGTCGTTGGTGAAGAGACCGAATAGCGGCGGCGCCGAAATGTCCTTCAGCCAGCCGGGCAGATCGGTCGTCGGCGCCGATAGCCACGATGCCTTCAAACCGTTGGTATAGTGTCGATCGGTATTGGCGAGCTTGGCGAAGAGATCGTTCTCGACCTCGAAGGTGACGAAGCCTCCATCGGGCGTAATCGCCGGGTCGGGCATTAGTTCGGCCGCGGCGGCTTTTTCACTCATGAGTGCGCCGCACAACATCATGAGAACAAGGCCCGGGGCGCGCTTTCGTCTCGGCATTCGGGAAACTCGCAAATTGCCAGTTTATTGGCGGCTTGACGGAAGGAAACCCGCCGCTGTCCAATGGACCAAAGCGAAAATAACACAAATCGGGCAAAGCCCTGCCGGGCCTGGCGTCCGAAGAAATCTGGGAGGATTTCGATGAGCATTGCTCAAGCGCCCGTCGCGCCGAGCCGCGAAGAGGCGGCCGCCTCCGGTATGATCATCGCATGGCATGCCGCGATGGATCCCGACCGTCCGGCGATTATTTCCGAAGCGGGCGACCGGACCTATGCGCAGCTGAACGCGCGGGCCAACCAGCTTGTCCGCGCCATGCGCCGCGCCGGTTTGAAGGCGGGCGACGCGGTGGCGCTTCTCTGCTCGAACCGGCCGGAGTTCGTCGAGGCGACGGTCGCCTGCCAGCGCGGCGGCTTTCGGCTGACGCCGGTCAACTGGCATCTGAAGGGCAACGAGGTCGGCTACATCGTCGATAATTGCGAAGCGAAAGCCTTCATCGCCGATGTGCGCTTCAGGGATTCGGCTATCGAAGCCGCGGGCATGTCGCCCGGCGCGACGCTCCGGCTCTCGGTCGGCGGCGACATTCCCGGTTTCGTCGCCTTCGACGATGCTGTGGCGCCCGAGCCCGCGCAGAACATAGACGATCCCGTGCTCGGCACGCAGATGATGTACACCTCGGGCACCACGGGTTATCCCAAGGGCGTCTTCCGGCGGGAGGCCGCGCCGGTCTCGCCGCTTCTCGTCAAGCTCACCGAGACGGCGAACTTCCGTCCCGGCGAAGACATGTCGCTCGTCACCGGCCCGCTCTATCACGCAGCCCCTCTCGCCTTGAACCTCAACTTCCCGCTCAACTCGGGCGTCGGCTGCGTGCTGATGGACAAATGGGACGCCGAGGAAACGCTGCGCCTCGTCGAGGAATACGGCATCACGCATACCCATGTCGTGCCGACCATGCTCCACCGCATCCTCAGCCTGCCTCCGGACGTGCGCGGCAAATACGACTACTCGACGCTGCGCTGGATCCTTCACGGCGCGGCGCCTTGCCCGACGCATGTGAAGGAACGCTCGATCGACTGGTTCGGCCCCGTGATCTTTGAATATTACGCGGCGACCGAAGGCGGCGGCATCTTTGTCGACAGCCATGAATGGGTGAAGAAGCCCGGCACCGTCGGCAAGCCCCTTCCCGGCGTCGTCATGAAGATCGTCGATGACGAAGGGCGAGACACAAAGCCGAACGAAGTCGGCACGATCTATTTCCAGGCGCCCGCGCAAGGCCGCTTCGAATATTTCAAGGCGCCGGAAAAAACCGAAGGCGCCTATCGCGGCGATTACTACACGATGGGCGACATGGGCTATCTCGATGAAGAGAACTTCCTCTTCCTCACCGGCCGCAGCGCCGAAGTCATCATCTCCGGCGGCGTCAACATCTATCCGGTCGAGATCGATCAGGAAGTGCTGGAGCATCCGGCGGTCTACGATGTTGCCGTTGTCGGCGTGCCGAACGAGGAATGGGGCGAAGAGATCAAGGCCGTCGTGCAGCTGAACGAAGGCTACGCGCCGTCGGAGGCGCTGGCGAAAGAAATTGCCGCTTTCGCCGCCGAGCGTCTGCCCGGCTACAAGCGCCCGCGCTCGGTCGATTTTACCGACGATCTGCCGCGCATGCCATCCGGCAAGATTGTCCGCCGCACCGTCCGCGACCGCTACTGGGAAGGCCAGAAAAAAATTTAGAGAAGAAAATCCGATTTCTTCGCCTTTCCCCTCCAGGAGGGAGGGCCTGCAGGGGTGGCATTCTTTGCAGCGGCACCGCATTTCCGTGTAAGAACGCGGCATGGCCCCCTCTGGTATCCGCCGCGAACATCTGCGCCTCGTCATCGTGCTCGGCACGCTGTCGGCCTTCGCACCGCTGTCGATCGATATGTACCTGCCGGCCTTCCCGTCGATCGCCGCGCATTTCCACGCCTCGGACGGCGCCGTGCAGGCGACGCTGGCCGCCTTCCTGATCGGGCTGGCGCTCGGCCAGAGCGTGCTCGGCCCTCTGTCCGATCGCACCGGCCGTCTGCCGCCATTACTTATGGGCATCGGTACTTTCGTGCTCGCTTCTGTTTTTGCCGCGCTCGCGCCCAACATCGAAAGCCTGATGGCCGCGCGCTTCATGCAGGCGCTTGGCGGCTGCACCGGCATCGTCACTTCGCGCGCTATGGTCCGCGACCTCTTCGAGGAGCGCGAGTCGGCGCAGGTCTATTCACTATTGATGCTGGTGATGGGTGTCGCACCCATTCTCGCGCCGCTGCTCGGCAGCTTCCTGATCGTCCGCTTCAACTGGTCGGTGATCTTCTGGCTGCTGGCGGGCTTCGGCGTGATCTGCCTCACGATGGCGACATTCGCACTCGGCGAAACGCTGCCGCCTGAAAAACGCCACAAGGGCGGCATCGCTCATGTGCTGCGCGCCTATGTGGCGCTGATGGGCGACCGCTCCTTCGTCGCCTTCACGATGGCGAACGCCTGTATCTCCGCGTCCATGTTCGCCTATATCACCGGCGCGCCCTTCGTCTTCATCGAATTGCACGGCTTCACGCCGCCGCAATTCGCGCTGACCTTCGGCACCATCGCCGGCACATTCATTTTTATGGCGCAGGTGAATGCCTATCTGCTGCGCAGCTTCAACGGCCGCACGATCCTGAAGATTGCGATGACGGTGCATCTCTGCGCGGCGCTGGCGCTGCTTGCCGTCATCCGCTTTTTCCCGGCGCATGTCGTGCCGCTGATGGTGGTGCTTTACGTTCTGGTGCCGATGCTCGGCTTCATCGGCTCGAACGCCATTGCCGCGGCCATGTCGCGGGCGGGCGCCAATGTCGGCGCCGCGGCGGCGCTCACCGGCGTCATCCAGTTCGCGCTGGCGGCGGCGTCGGGCGCGACCGTCAGCGCGCTCTATAACGGCAGCGCCATGCCGATGGCGCTCGTCATCGCCGGGCTCAGTGTCGCGGCGACGCTGGTGCGCCTGACGGCGCGATGAGGGGCCTCAAACTCAAACTCCCCACACGGCTTGGCTAGCACGTTGCGCCAGCCTTGTTAGGGCTTTGGATGGCTCGACCGCCGATGTAGTTTG
>DASVNC010000079.1:0-5198 GCA_036384055.1 Parvibaculum sp. | reverse complement strand
GTCCGGGTAAATCGGCAGATGCCTGGAAGGCTTCGCCCTCCAACTCTCCGGGGTCCATGTCTCCGCCATCGTCGTACCTTACATCTCCGTCGTCATCGCCCGCTTCATGCAGGCGATCCACGTCTTTGCCACGAAAGAACGACGTGGATGGCCCGGTCCAGCCGGGCCAGGACGAACTCGTTTGGGTGGATTGTTATATAAGCCGCCAGCCCCGGAAAATAAAGCCTAAGCCCTTGAAGGCGCTGGATATAGCGGAAATCGGGGTTAATCGGCGGCTTTCGAGGCGGGCGGAACCCACTTCTGCTTGAGGGTCACAAGCTCCTCGCCGGAGGTCGGGTGGACCGCAACCGTCTGATCGAACTGCCGCTTGGTCGCCCCCATGCTGACCGCGATGCCGACCGTCTGGATCATTTCGCCCGATGCCGGGCCCATCAGATGAACACCCAGAACCCTGTCGGTTTTAGCGTCCACGACCAGTTTCATGAAGGATTTTTCCTCGCGGCCCGTCAGCGTGTTCTTCAAGGTGCGGAAGCTCGTCTTGTAGATGTCGATGTCGATGTATTTCTCGCGCGCCTGATGCTCGGAAAGACCGACCGTGCCGAGCTCCGGCTGAGAAAAGACCGCCGTCGGGATCAGCGAGTGATCGACCGCGATGGGATTTTTGTTGAAAACCGTCTCGGCGAAAGCCTGCCCTTCGCGGATGGCGATGGGCGTCAGCGCGACGCGGTTGGTCACGTCGCCGACCGCATAGATGTTTGGAATGTTCGTCTGCGAATAGGCATCGACCGCGACCGAGCCGTCCTTCTTCAGCTCGACGCCGGCCTCTTCGAGGCCGAGCCCTTCGGTGTTCGGGATGCGGCCGGTGGCGTACATCACGAAGCCCGCCTCGATGGTGCTGCCGTCCTTCAGCGTGGCATGCAGCACATCGCCCTTGCGTTCGATCGAGGCGATGTCGGCATTGGTTCTGAGATCGATACCCTTGCGGACCATTTCTTCCATCAGACCATCACGCAGATCCTCGTCGAAGCCGCGCAGGATCTTGTCGCGGCGATAGAGCAGCGTCGTCTCGACACCGAGACCGTTGAAGATGCCGGCGAATTCGACCGCGATGTAACCGCCGCCGACGATGATGGCGCGCTTCGGGAGGGTTTCGAGGTAGAACGCCTCGTTCGAGGTGATCGCGTGCTCGATGCCGGGCACGGATGCGGGCTTGAACGGCGTCGCGCCGGTGGCGATCAGGATTTTATCCGCGGTCACGTCGCGGTCTTGCGCGACCAGATGCACCGTATGCGCGTCCTTCAAAAAAGCGCGGCTTTGAATGATCTCGTGAACGCCGGCGCTTTTCATGTTGCGGATATAGGCCGCGTTGAGGCGGTCGATTTCCGCATCCTTGTTGGCGACCAGCTTCGGCCAGGAGAAGCTCGTTTCGCCGACGGTCCAGCCGTAACCTTCCGCGTCCTCGAATTCCTCGGAGAACTGGCTTGCATAGACGAAAAGTTTTTTAGGCACGCAGCCGCGAATGACGCAGGTGCCGCCGACGCGATATTCCTCCGCCACGCCGACTCTGGCGCCGTGCATCGCCGCGACGCGGCTGGCGCGGACGCCGCCCGAACCGGCGCCGATGACGAAGAGATCGTAGTCGTATTTTTGCGTCATGTTTCCACCCCGGGTCAGAAGCCCGTCATTTCGGCTCTATCATATCGACACCCGAAGGCGTTCCCACAAGGGCGGCGGCGGCGATGCCGATGAACAATCCGGTCTCGACGACGCCCGGAATGAGGTTCAGCGCGCACGCCAGACCATCGGCGTCCGGAATTTTTCCGAAAGCGCAATCGAAAATGAAGTTGTTGGAGTCGGTGAAAAAAGGCTCGCCGTAGCTGTCGCACCGCCGGGCGATTTTGCCCTGGCAACCGAATGCGCTCGCGACCTCGGCGATGCGCCTGGCCGTCGCAACCGCGCCGAAGGGGATCACTTCGAGCGGCAAAGGGAAAGCGCCCAGCGTTCCGACAAGCTTCGATGCATCCGCGATAACGATCATGCGGTCGGACGAGGTGGCGACGATCTTCTCGCGCAGCAGCGCGCCGCCGCCGCCCTTGATGAGACGCAGCGCGCCATCGAGCTCGTCGGCGCCGTCGACGGTGAGATCGAGATGCGGCGTGTCGTCGAGGTTCGACAGCGGAATGCCGAGTTTCGCCGCCAGCGCGCCGGTGCGCTCCGAGGTCGGCACACCGACGATCTTGAGGCCGCCGGCGACGCGCTCGGCCAGCACGCGCACGAAATGCTCGGCCGTCGAGCCCGTGCCGAGGCCGAGCTTCATGCCGCTCTCGACAAAATCGAGAGCACGTATAGCGGCGGATTTTTTCTGCTCGTCAGGTGTCATTATTTGTCCAACCCCGCCATCGCCACATATTTCACTTCGAGAAATTCCTCGATGCCCCACGGCCCGCCTTCACGGCCGATGCCGGATTCCTTGTAGCCGCCGAAAGGCGCGACTTCAGTGGAGATCAGGCCGGCATTGACGCCGACGAGGCCGGCTTCGAGCGCCTGCGCCACACGCCAGACGCGGCCTATGTCGCGGCTGTAGAAATAGGATGCCAGACCGAAAGGCGTGTCGTTGGCGAGCGCGATCGCCTCCGCCTCGGTCTTGAAGCGGAAGACCGGCGCAACGGGGCCGAAGGTTTCTTCCTGCGCCAGCTTCATCGACGGCTTGGCGTCGGCGATGACGGTCGGCTCGTAGAAAGAATGCCCGAGCTTGCTGCGCTTGCCGCCGGTCAGCACGCGGCCGCCCTGCGCCAGCGCATCGGCGACATGCTCTTCCGCCTTTTCGACGGCCGCCATGTCGATCAGCGGTCCCTGCACGACGCCGTCTTCGAAGCCATCGCCCTGTTTCATCACCTTCACTTTGGCGACGAGCTTTTCGACGAAGGCGTCATAGACCTTGTCTTGCACCAGAAAGCGATTGGTGCAGATGCAGGTCTGGCCGGTATTGCGGTATTTCGAGGCGAGAGCGCCTTCAACCGCCGCGTCGATGTCGGCATCGTCGAAGACGAGGAACGGCGCGTTGCCGCCGAGCTCCAGCGAAACCTTCTTCACCGTCGAGGCGGACTGCTGCATCAGCTTCTTGCCGATTTCGGTCGAGCCGGTGAACGTGACCTTGCGAACGATGTCGCTCGACGTCATCTCGGTGCCGATCTCGCCTGCCTTGCCGGTGATGACGCTGAAGACACCCTTGGGCACGCCCGCGCGCTCTGCGAGGACCGCCAGCGCCAAAGCCGAGAGCGGCGTCTGCGAAGCGGGCTTCACCACCATCGCGCAACCCGCCGCAAGCGCCGGTCCGGCCTTGCGCGTGATCATCGCGGCCGGAAAGTTCCACGGCGTAATCGCGGCGCAAACGCCGATCGGCTGCTTCAGCACCACGATCTGACGGTCAGCGAGCGGCGAGGGAACGATGCTGCCGTAGACGCGCTTGGCCTCCTCGCCGTAAAATTCGATGAAGGACGCCGCATAGGCAATCTCGCCTTTTGCTTCCGCCAGCGGCTTTCCCTGCTCCGCGGTCAGGATCGCGCCCAGGTCGTCCTGGTTTGCCATCATCAGATCGAACCAGCGGCGCATGATCGCGGCGCGTTCCTTGGCCGGCCGCGCGCCCCATTCCTTCTGCGCCCGCGCGGCGGCCTCGATCGCGGCGCGGGTTTCCTTCGCACCGAGCGAGGGAACCGTGGCGATCACCTCGTCGGTCGCGGGATCGGTCACGTCGATACCGCCGCCGCCAACCCAGGCGCCGTCGATATAACACTGGTTTTTCAGAAGGCTCCGGTCTTTCAGGCGGGCGGCGAGCTTCATGGAAAATCCTTTTCTCGCTTGCGGGCCCGACCTTGCCTTAAGGGCTCGCCCGGGCTCAAACTGGCATGTGTCGCCCCCGCGCGGCTGCATGCTTCTAGTTAGCATTGGCGGGGGCCGGAAAAAAGGGCGGCAAGGGGTCACGGCCTGCATATGGACGCTGGAAATTTCTTCTCCGAGACCTATTCGGAAGCCCGCACACGCTTTCTCGAAGCGGCGACGGCAGCGGGCGGCGCGCTGCAGGCCTATGAAAATCCCGTTGCGCGCGGACCGGGCGGCGCGGCGCTTTATCTCGACACGGCGTGGTTCGGACCGCGCGATGCGCATACTGTTTTGTTGAACACCTGCGGCACGCATGGCGCGGAAGGCTTTGCCGGCTCGGCGGCCCAGTTTGCCTGGATGTCGACCTGCGGGCCGCTCGATCTGCCGCGCGGGGTCGCGGCGCTGCTCGTTCACGCGGTCAACCCCTATGGCTTTGCCTGGGGTTTGCGCGGGACCGAAAACAATGTCGACATGAACCGGAATTTTCTCGATCACAGCGCGCCGCATCCGGACAATCCGCTCTACGAGGAACTACACGGCTTCCTCTGTCCGAAGGCGCTGGACGAGGGATCGATGCAGCGGATGCTGGCGGCAGGCGCCCGCTTCGTCGAACGTCACGGCCAATGGGCACTCGAAGATGCGATCAGCCGTGGGCAATACACACATCCCGACGGCTACCATTATGGCGGGCTGGCGCCGGAATGGTCGAACCTCGTCATGCGGAAGATCGTCGAGACGGAGCTCGCGCGGGCCTCGCGCGTCGGTTTCATCGACTGGCATTCGGGCCCGGCCGGCGACGGCGAGCTTATCCATCTCTGCTTCTCGAAGCCCGATGGCGCGGAGTTCGCCCGCGCCGCGCATTGGTGGGGACGCGACGCGCTCGACCCCGCGACGGTCAACGCCATGTGGGGCTCGAAGCGCCCGTCGCGGCGCGGCATCATGTTCTGGGGCATCGAGGCGCAGCTTGCGCGCCATGCGCGCTTTGCGGGCGCCGTCATCGAATTCCGTTCGGCGAGCCACAAGCCGAGCCCGGCGAAAGCGATCCGCGCTTCGCTGCTCGAACGCTGGCTGCGTTTTGAAGGCGGCTTCGACGCGCCCGAAGCCAGAACCTATTTCGATGAAATCCGCGACGACTATGCGCCGCGCCGCAGGTCGTGGCACGAGAACGTCATTCGCAATGCGCTGGAATGCTACCGCGTCACTGTCGCGGGTCTCGGTGAGTGGGGCCTCGAAAGCGCCAGAGCGGCCGATTGATCCTCAGGTGCCGATCCTGAAATCGTAGCACACTTCCGCGATATGCGGCCAGCGCGGGAAACCGA
>DASVNC010000078.1:0-4652 GCA_036384055.1 Parvibaculum sp. | reverse complement strand
GCGTCAACTCGACCGCTTCGAGATCGGGGAAGAGCGCGATGACGGCGGCAAACCGCATCATGATGCGGTTCCCTTCTTCAGGTCGCGGCGCGGATCGAAGCCGTGCTGCGGCTTCCAGTTTTTCAGGAATTCCTCAAGCTCGGGTTCGCTGTCCGTCGGCAGGTCGATCTTCAACACGACATATTGATCGCCGCCGGCGACGCCGCGCCCTTTCAGGCGGAGCTTCGTGCCGCCGGTCGAGTTCGGCGGGATCGTCAGATTGACCGTGCCCTTGACCGTCGGCACTTCGACCTTGGCGCCGAGGACGGCCTCCTGCAGCGTCACCGGCAGTTCGAGCGTCACGTCGTTGCCGTCGCGGCGGAAGAAGGGATGCGGCTCGACCTCGACTTCGATCAGCGCGTCGCCCGCCGGACCGCCGCCAAAGCCGGGCAAGCCCTGCCCCGCCAGCTTCAGCACCTGGCCGCTGTGGAGCCCGGCCGGAATGTTGACGTCGAGAGTGCGGCCTTCAGGCAGCGTCAGGCGGCGCTTGGCGCCGTTGACCACATCGAGAAATCCGACGCTGAGTTTGTAATAGGCGTCCTGCCCGCGGGCCTGAAATCCCTGCCCACCCTCATGCGGACTGAAGCCGCGCGCGCCCCGGCCGAAGATGTCCCCGAAGACGCTGGACAGATCGTCGGGATCGAAGCCCGCGCCTGCGCGATATTTGCCGCCGCCCGGCGCATCGCCATAGTCGCGGTAGAAAGGACGCTCCGGCGGCTTCTCCGCGCCCGAGGCATCTATCTCGCCGCGATCGAAGCGTCCGCGCTTTTCGGGATCGGAGAGAAGGTCGTTTGCCGCCGAGATCGCCTTGAACTTCTCCTCGGCTTCCTTCTTGCCGGGATTGAGGTCCGGATGGTGCTGCTTGGCGAGCTTGCGGTAGGCGGAGCGGATTTCCTCCGCCGTCGCGTCGCGCTTCACACCGAGTATTTTGTATGGGTCGTCCATGATGCGGTTATGGGCCCGGGGCTTGTTTCAAGCAAGTTACGACAGGCTTGGCCCTTCCCGCAACGGGCGTGACCAGGTTCAGCGCCCGGCTTCGGCGTCGTGCATCAGGCGCAGATAATGTTCCGCGTGCTGATAGTATCCTTCGCGGGTCACGGCGTCGTCGTGCTGGCCGAGGTTCTGCGCCAGCGCCATGTAACGCTCGAAGGCCTGACGCCAGCCGGCGAGATTGGCCGCAGGCTTGCGCGGCGCGTTCTCCTTGCGCCCATTGTCTTTGCGATAGGCGGCTTGGGAACGGTCTTGTCGTGTGTTCATGAAAATAATGCGCCACCTGTTGTGGCAGCGTCCTGTTTTTGATGGGGGCCGCGACGGGGAACACGGCGTACATCCGGCCTGTGTAACCCCAAGGCGCGCTATCGACGGATTTTCCGAATTACGGATACCGGCGGGCGCGCCCTCGCGTGGTCTTTATCTGGGGTGCGGTCCGCCCGATTGCAAGGGCCTATCCCGCGTCATCAATGGGACGGCGCAACGGGGATCGAGGCGGTCACGACAGTGGGATCCGGAAAATCCGGCGGAAGCGGCCTGAAGGGAATGCTTCGCCGGATCGCGGCCTGCGCGGCAAGGTCGAGCGCCTGAACGCCGGACGACCTCAAGAGCTGGAGCGATGTCACGCTGCCATCCCGCGAGACGGTGATCTGGAAGTAGACGACGCCGACCGCCCCGTTCGCCTCGCTCGGATAGACGAGATTGCCGTTCACCTGGTCGCGCATCGCGTTCAGATAGGCGTCGCCGCCGCCCTCGCCCGGATGATCGGCGTTGGGATCGTCCGATGTCGTGCGGCTCGGCTTGGCCGAGCGGGTCATCGTGGCGGGCGGAAGATCGTAGCCCGGCGAAAGTTTCTTCACCCAGTCGGGCAGCTTGACCTCGGACTTGTCACCCGCCGGCGCCTTCTTCACCTCGGCCTGCGGCGGCTTTGGCGATTTCTCGGCCTTGCTCTCCGGCGGCTTGCCCGCCGCCTTGGTGGCATCCTTGCCGCCCGACTCGCGGTGCTTCTGTTCGGGCTTCGGCTGCTCCTTCGGTTTGGGTTGTTCCTTGGGCTTGGGTTGTTCCTTGGGTTTGGGCTGCTCTTTCGGTTTCGGCTGTTCCTTGGGCTGCTCCTTGGGCTTGGGCTGAAGCTGCGGCTTGGGCGGAGCCTGTTGCGGCTTCACGAGCTGGACCGGGATCGCCTTCGGCTCCTCGCGTTTCGGCGCCTTGACCGGCAGATGGACGAAGAGTGCGAAAATGAAGGCAAGGTTCAGCAGCAGCGCGAGCAGAACCTCGATCGCGGTCACCCAGCGATCGCGACGGTTGGGCCCGTCCGGGAGAGGCGCAATGGGCCCGGCGCGAAACATGTTCTCGTCGGGCACCGTGGAGGCGGTCAACGTCAATTCATCTCGTTCCCGAAGCGGCAAACTCAAACGGCGGTTCCCCATGCGTCCGCCGCCGGCGCCATATTGTTCGCAGCCGCGTCCGCAAACAAGATGAACGGTGCGAGATAATGGAAGCCGTCGGACGGCAGGCTGATGCTTAACGCCGCAGAGGCGGCCGGGCCGGTCGATTGCCGTTCAAAGATGCACGCCGAAGCGGGCGGCGATCCAGACCGTCGCCAGGTAGAGGACGAAGGTCAGGACGCAGGAGGCCGCCAGGGCCGTCCAGAAGCCCGCCCCATGACGCAGCATTGCGGGCAGGACCAGAAACATCGGCAGCGTCGGCAGCACGTACCAGAAGGTCGCCTCGGCATGGGCGGCAATGCGCTCGCTGTCGCCCGTATCGTGCCAGAGCCAGAGGATGGCGAGGACGGAGACCAGCGGCAGGGAGACGACCAACGCGCCGAGCGCCGGACTGCGCCGGGCGATTTCGGACACCGCCATGATGATGATGCCGGACAGGAACGCCTTGAGGATCGGGTAAATCATCCGGCAGGCACTCCATGTTTGGCGCGGTAGGCGAAGGCCGACAGAAGAAAGCGCGCGCCGAGGATCAGCGCGTCGGAATCAACCGCGTGGCCGAGATTCGGCATCGACTGTCCGGCGGCGACGACGCCCGCCTCGCTCAGCGCCTTGACCGTGACATGCATCGAATAGACAGGTGCGATCTCGTCGAGATCGCCGTTGATGAGCATGACGGGCGGGCGCGAGGTGATGTCGGCCGCCAGATGCTCGCGGCCGACGAGACCACCCGCGTAACCGAGAATGGCGGCGGGCACGGCAGCGCGGCGGAGCCCCGTATGCAGCGCCATCACGGTGCCCTGACTGAAGCCGACCAACGCGAGGCGGGTCGCATCGAGCGACAGGCGCGCAAGTTCGCCGTCGATGAATGCGTCGATCGTGGATTGCGCCGCAACAGCGTCGTCATAGAGGCGCGGGTCGGTGCCGGGGCGTTTGCCGATCCACTGATAGCCGCCGTCTTTCGTCTGCGACGGACCGTCGGGTGCGACGAAGGCGACCGTCGGCATCGATGCCTGCCAGTAGTCGGCGAAGGCCATGAGGTCGGCGCCCGACGAGCCATAGCCATGCAGGAAGACGACGAGCCATTCTGCGTCGTTTGAGGCGGGGTCGCGGCGAAGGGCATTGAGCATGGAGATTGCTTCTGCGGTTTCTTCAAGTTTAGCAGAGAAGGCCTCACCCTCCCACCGCCTTTGGCGGCGGGTCCCTCCCTCTCCCAGTGGGAGAGGGATTCTAGGAACGCGCCTTTCTGGCCCTCTCCCTCTGGGAGAGGGTTGGGTGAGGGCCTCGCCTACGTCTTCGCATACATCTTCAACCGCGCGCTTGCCTCCGTCAAAATCGCGTCCTGCTTGCAGAAGCAGAAGCGCGCGAGGTGGCGCGGCGCATGGGGGGCTCCCGGCGCGTAGAAAGCAGACAAAGGGATCGCAGCGACTTTCGCCTTCACGGTGATGTCGCGGCAGAACTCTTCGTCGGTGCCGTTGAAGCCTAAAGGACGGAAGTCGGCCGAGATGAAATATGTGCCGTCGGTCGGCAGGACATCGAAGCCCGCATCCTTCAGGCCGGCGGCGAGGATGTCGCGCTTGGCCTCGAGCGATCCGGCGAGGCCGGCAAAATAGCTATCGTCTTTTCCGAGGCCGAAGGCGATGGCGGTTTGCGTCGCGGGCGCCGTCGTGAAGGTCACGAACTGGTGGGCCTTCATGATCGGCGTCATCAGGTGTTCGGGTCCGGTGATGTAGCCGATCTTCCAGCCGGTCAGCGAGAAGGTCTTGCCGGCCGAACCGATGCGGACGCAGCGCTCGCGCATGCCCGGCAGTGTCATCAGCGGAATGTGGCGGTGGCCCGAGAAGACGAGATGCTCGTAAACCTCGTCGCAGACGGCATAGGCGTCGTGCTTCCGGACCAGAGCGGCGATGGCTTCGAGCTCGGCGCGGGTGAAGACCTTGCCGGTCGGGTTCATCGGCGTGTTGATGAGGATGAGTTTCGTCTTCGAGGTGAAGGCGGCGGCGAGCTTGTCGAGCGGCAGCGACCAGTTCGGCGGCTCGAGCGCGACGGTGACGACCTTCGCGCCGACGGCCTCGATGACCGGCTTGTAACTGTCATAGGCCGGCTCGATCAGGATCGCCTCGTCGCCGGGATTGAGCAGCGCCATCAGGCAGTCGTTCAATGCCTCGGTGGCGCCTGAAG
>DASVNC010000077.1:0-2428 GCA_036384055.1 Parvibaculum sp. | reverse complement strand
GCCGCGCCGACCGTGCAATTGCCCAACGGCACGCCGCAGGTTCAGTACGATTTCGCCATCGACCTTTTGAAGCGCGGCCAGTTCCCGCAGGCGCGCGACGGGTTGAAACAATTCCTCAGCGAGCATCCCAAGGACACGCTGGCCGGTAACGCGCAGTACTGGCTGGGCGAGACCTATTACGTGCAGGGCCAGTACAAGGACGCCGCCGACAGCTTCCTCAAGGGCTATACGACCTATTCGAAAAGCTCGAAGGCGCCGGACAGCCTGCTGAAGCTCGGCATGACGCTGGCGCAGCTCGGCCAGAAGGATGCGGCCTGCGCCACCTTCGGCCAGTTGAAGCAGCAGTTTCCGAGCGCGTCGCCCGCCGTGGTCGCACGCAACAAGCAGGAGCGCCTGAAGGCGCATTGCAGCTAAGGTGCGCGCGCCGCGCTTGTCAGCAAAGCCGGTCGGCGCGGCTGAATTCGCGAAGCTCCTGATGCCGCTGAAACCGGCGGCGCGGATCGCGGTCGCTCTGTCGGGTGGGCCGGATTCGCTGGCGCTGCTTTTTCTTGCCGCCAGATGGGCGAGAGCGCGCAAACGTCCGCTCACGGCTTATACCGTCGATCATGGACTTCGCGCCGGGTCCGCCGAGGAGGCGAAACGCGCCGCGCGCATGGCGAAGGCGCTCGGCCTGCGCCACCGCATTCTCAAATGGACCGGCGAAAAGCCAGAGGCCGGCATTCAGGCGGCGGCGCGGGACGCGCGCTACCGTCTGCTCGCCGAGGCTTGCGCGGCGGACGGTATCGGCGATCTTCTTGTCGCGCATCATCTGGAGGATCAGGCGGAGACGTTTCTGCTCAGGCTGGCGCGCGGCAGCGGCGTCGATGGGCTTGCCGGGATGGCGGCGACGCGCGAGCTCGGCGGTGTGCGTCTGGTGCGGCCGCTTCTCGGCACGGCTCATGCGCGGCTTGTCGCGACGATTGAAAAAGCGAAGCTCGAACCGATCCTCGATCCGAGCAATGAGAACGCGCGCTTCGACCGGGTGAAGGCGCGGCGTCTGATGGAGACGCTTTCGACGCTCGGGCTCGATGCGCGGCGGCTTGCCGACACGGCGGCGCATATGGCGCGCGCCCGCGCTGCGCTCGAAACCGAGACGCGGGCGCTTCTCGCGGCGCAGGTGCGGCTTGCGCCGGAAGGCTATGCCAGGGTCGGGACGCAGGCGCTGCTGGGCGCGCCGGAAGAAATCGGGCTGCGAACGCTTGCTGAAGTTTTGAAATGCGTCGGCGGCGGCGATTATCCGCCGCGCTTCGAGGCGCTGACATCGCTTTATGGCGCGATTGCCGCCGGCACATTGGGGCGCGGGCGGACGCTCAACGGCTGCAAGGTGGTTGCCTTGCCGACCGAATTGCTGGTGCTGCGGGAAACGGCGGCGGCGCTTGCCGCAACGCCGCTGCGGCTCAAGGCGGGCGAGGCCGGTGTCTGGGACGGCCGGTTCCACGCCAAATTGGCGGCGGCGCGCGCGGGCGCCTTTGAGGTGCGGGCGCTCGGGCCGCAGGGCCTCGTCGCCGTGCGGGCAGGGCGCCTGGCGCTTCCGGAGATGCCGAAAGCCGTGCTGCCGACGCTGCCGGCGCTCTGGCAGGGCGACAAGCTGGTCGCCGCATCCCATATCGGCGCAATCGCGGCCGGCATCCGGTTTGACGCCCGATCACTCAGGCGCGGGCTTTTCGGCCCGGCGTAACGCCGCCTTTACGGGCTCCGGGGCATAATCGGGACAAAGAGAAGCGGAGGAAACGGCACTTGGTAAATGAGGCCAAGAACCCTATCTTCTTGCATTAGAAGCACTTCATGGGCGGGCCGAGGCGCTGAAACCAGCTGGCACGCCCCCTGCTAGATGCACCCTACCCAGGTGACAGAAGGTCAAACCGTTGTCCAATTTCAAGAATTTCGCTCTGTGGGTGATTATTGCGCTGCTCCTCGTGGCGCTGTTCAACCTCTTCCAGAGTCCGATCCAGCAGGCGTCCTCGAGCGACATCGATTTCTCGCGTCTCCTCTCGGAGGTCGACAGCGGGAACATTCGCGACGTGACGATTGCGGGCGATAACATCTCCGGCCACTACACCAATGGCGGGTCGTTCCATACCTATGCGCCGACCGATCCGACGCTGGTCAATCGCCTCTATGACAAGGGCGTGCAGATCAAGGCGAAGCCGACCGACGAGAATGTGCCGACCTTCCTCGGCATCCTCATCAACTGGTTTCCGATGCTGCTGCTTGTCGGCGTCTGGGTTTTCTTCATGCGGCAAATGCAGGGCGGCGGCGGCAAGGCTATGGGCTTCGGCAAGTCCAAGGCGAAGCTGCTGACCGAGCGCCACGGCCGCGTGACCTTTGACGACGTGGCGGGCATCGACGAGGCGAAGGACGATCTGACCGAGATCGTCGACTTCCTGCG
>DASVNC010000076.1:0-5152 GCA_036384055.1 Parvibaculum sp. | reverse complement strand
GAAGGTTCTGCGCCAGCAGCGCCGCGCATTCCTTCTCGGCATCCTCGAAATGGCGGAAAAGCATTTCGGTGTTGGCGAATTCGAAGTTGTGGGCGGAATATTCCTGCTCGGCCTGCAGGAAGACATCGCCATAGGTGACGCGGTCGGCGCCGTCCGCACCGTTGAAGTCGAGGTCGTAGCCGTTGTCGACGCCCTGGATGTACATGGCGAGGCGCTCGAGCCCGTAGGTCAGCTCGCCCGAAACGGGATTGCAGTCGAAGCCGCCGACCTGCTGGAAGTAAGTGAACTGCGAGACTTCCATGCCGTCGCACCAGACTTCCCAGCCGAGACCCCAGGCGCCGAGCGTCGGGCTTTCCCAGTCGTCCTCGACGAAGCGGATGTCGTGGTTCTTCGGATCGATGCCGAGTTCGTAGAGGCTCTCGAGATAGAGCTCCTGCAGATTGTCCGGGTTCGGCTTCAGGATGACCTGAAACTGGTAGTAGTGCTGGAAGCGGTTCGGATTGGTGCCGTAGCGGCCATCCGTCGGGCGGCGCGAGGGCTGCACATAAGCCGCTTTCCAGGGCTTCGGGCCCAGCGCGCGCAAGGTCGTCGCCGGGTGAAAGGTGCCGGCGCCCATCGACATGTCGTAGGGCTGGAGGATGACGCAGCCCTGCCTTGCCCAGTAGCTCTGCAGCTTCAGGATCAGGGACTGGAACGAAAGGTCGCGTTTCGCCGTCATCGGGCCGGGAACTTTCAGCGGAATCAGGCACGCGGATGCGGTGCCTCAGGCGGGCGCAACCTAACGGCTGGCCCCCTCAAGGGTCAAGGCAATGGGCCCTGCGGAAAAAGGGTGTCGGGGCGCGCGGCAGCGCCCGCCCGGAAGGGTCTGAATTCGGTGGAATTCAGCCTCAGCGGCGCTCGTCGCCTTCGGGCACGTAAAGGCCGCGCTCGATCTCGCGCAGCGTGCCGAGGTCGCGCGGTTCGACGCCGGTCCGCGCCCGCGCCTTGACCATGCTTTCGCGCTGGCGTTCGGCGGCGCGCAGAAGCGCCCGGTAGGCCGAATAGAAGGCTGCCATCAAGGCGATGGCGAAGACGAGCTTACTCATCGCATTCGTCCTTCAACTGGCCGCGCACCCCTTTGGCGCGGTCCACGGCCCCATTAAAGGCCAAAACGGCTCCAAAGGGAACGGGCTTCGAGGGCGCCGACCAGACCTTGCACAAAACCGTCGGCGAGGCCGGACGGATCCGGCAGGGCCCGGCTGCCGGTTGAGAGGCCGATGCCCCTCCGCCAGAAGGGCCTTTTGCCGCCCACAACCTTCAGGCGGACCTCCTTGCCGTATTTTGCCCGCAGCACGCCGCGCAGGTCGCCGATGCCGTCGATGAGACCTCGGGCTTTGGCGCCCTCCGCCGCCCAGAAGGCGCCGGTGAAGAGGCCGTCGGACGGCTCGGCGAGGCGCGGCCCCCGCGAGCGGCGGACCAGCGATTTGAAATTTTCATGCACTTCGCGCTGGAGCGCCTCGAGGCGCTGCACATCCTCCGGATTTTCCGGCTTGAAGGGATCGAGCATCGACTTCGACTCGCCCGCCGTGTGGACGCGACGCTCGACGCCGAGCTTCTCGATCAGGCCGGTGAAGCCGAAGCCCGCCGAAACGACGCCGATGGAACCGATGATCGAACTTTCATCGGCATAGATTTCGTCAGCCGCGCAGGCGAGCATGTAGCCGCCCGACGCCGCTACATCCTCGGCGAAGGCGAAGACCGGCAAACTTTTTTCTTCGGCCAGCGCCCGGATGCGCTTGAAGATCAGCGAGGACTGGACGGGCGAGCCGCCGGGCGAATTGATGCTGAGCGCCACGGCTTTTACGCCCTTCATCTCGAAGGCTGCTTCCAGCGCGCCCGCCACGGCGGCAAGGTCGATGCCGCCGCGCAGGGGCGAGACGGCGCCGATGACGCCGTTCAAACGCACCACCGCGACCGTCGCGCGCGGCGACCATTCGGGGTCGATGCGGTGGCGGAGCGGCGACGGCAGAAAGCGGGCGATAAATTTCTTCATGATGCTTTCTTAAAACGGCTGGCTTAAAGCGGCTGGTCGAGAATGAGCGGTGCGGCATTGCGCAGGATGTCATCGGCGCGCTCGGTGAAGCGGCCGTCGCGGCCATGCAGCACGAGCCCGGCGCGCAGCGTCAGGGGGCCACGCGAGCCGCGAATGCCGCGGACGATGACGCGGCTTGCCGGTTTGCCCTGCGCGGGCCAGAGCGGGAAAATCTCGATGCCGCCGACATGGCCGTCGAGCGCCGCCAGGAGCGCCGACAGCGCATCGGCGCGGTGAACGAAGCTGACGCTGCCTTTCGGTTTCACCATCGTGCAGGCAAAACGCACCCAGTCGCCCAGTTCGGAGCCGAGCGTCACATGGGCCTGCGCCTTGCCGGCGTCGGGCGGCAGCGCGGTCGCGGCCGGATCGTGGTAGGGCGGATTGGCGAAAACATGGTCCCAGCTCTGCGGCTCGAGCCCCTGTGTGACAAGATCACGCACCTGCTGGCCGATATTGCCCTCGATGAACGTGGCGCGGGTCTGCAGCGCGTTGCGCCGGGCGTTCTCGCGCGCGATCCGGGTCAGGTCTTCCTGAAGTTCGATCCCGCACACATCGAGGCCGGGCACACGCGAGGCGAGGCAGAGGCTTGCCACGCCGACGCCGGAGCCTGCTTCCAGCACGCGCTCGCCCTTGCGGGCGGGAATGGAGGCCGCGAGCAGCACCGCGTCGAGGCCGGCGCGGTAACCTTTCGCCGGTTGAAGGATCTGCAGGCGCGCGCCGAGAAAACCGTCATCGGTCCATGCCGCATCGGCGCCTTGCGGCGCAAGCCCCATTTCACCCGTTGCTTCATTCATGCCGTCTGACCTCGCCGCACATCTTCCAGAACACGTTCCGCCCGTGCGTGATCGTCCTCGCCCACCATGATACGGCGCGGGAGCACGCCGAGCGAGCCTTCGAGAATGCTCATATGCGCATCCAGCGTCAGCGCCTCAATACCCTCTTCGCGCAAACGGTGCTCCAGATAGGAAATCAGCACCACGTCGTTCGTCCGGATCAGCTCTTTCATGGTCCCGTTCATCGAAGGGGCGCGTTTAAGTCAGCATCACTTCCCCGAGCGCGGCTTGCCCGCAGGGGTTGCCGCCTTTTCGCGTCCAACCTATGCTCTGCGGGAGGCAGCCTAACACATAATCAGCGTCTTATTTTCAGGAGCCGGAATTGGGCGTAGTCGTTCCCCTCGACGAAGCAAGGACGCCACCCGACGAAGAACGGGCGCGCGGCCAGAACGCCGTCGCCCAGTTGCAGGCGCTGGTCGCCAAGGACATGGAGGACGTCAACGAATTTATCCGTGAACGGATGAGTTCGGACGTGCCGATGATCCCGGAGCTGGCGAGCCATCTCATCAATTCGGGCGGCAAGCGGCTCCGGCCGATGCTGACGATCGCGGCATCGCATATCTGCGGCTACAAGGGCCGGGACCACATCAAGCTGGCGGCGAGCGTCGAGTTCCTGCACACGGCGACGCTTCTGCACGACGACGTGGTCGATGAGAGCGACCTCCGGCGCGGGCAGAAGACGGCGCGGATGCTCTGGGGCAACCAGGCCAGCGTGCTGGTCGGCGACTTCCTGCTCGGCCGCGCCTTCCGGCTGATGGTCGAAACGAAAAGCTTGCGCGCGCTCGAGATCATCGCCAATGCCGCTTCGGTGATCGCCGAGGGCGAGGTGATGCAGCTTGCGGCGGCGAAAGACACCGGCACGACCGAGGACGCCTATATGCGCGTCATCGCGGCGAAGACGGCGGCGCTTTTTGCGGCGGCTGCCGAGGTTGGCGCGGTCGTCGCGCAGCGGGGCGCGAACGAAGCGGCGGCGCTTGAATCCTATGGCCGCAATCTCGGCATCGCCTTCCAGCTTGTCGATGACGCGCTGGATTACGGCGGGCGCGCGGCCTCGCTCGGCAAGAATGTCGGCGACGATTTCCGCGAAGGCAAGATCACGCTGCCTGTCGTGCTTGCCTTCCGGCGCGGCGACGCAACCGAGCGGGCCTTCTGGCAGCGCGTGCTGCAGGACGGCGAGCGCAAAGAGGGCGACCTCGAACATGCGACGCATCTGATGGCCAAGCACGGCGCGATCGAGGATACGATCACGCGGGCGCGGCACTACGGCGCCATCGCCAAGGATGCGCTGGCGATCTTCCCCGACAGCGCCTATACGCGCGCGCTGCTCGATGTGGTCGATTTCTGCATCAGCCGGACGTATTAGCCGCGGGCAGCGGCCACCCACCAGCCGCGATGCGCCTTCTGCAGCGCCGATGCGGCGGCGCGGGCATCCGTTTCGTCTCCGAAGATTCCAAAGCAGGTGGCGCCCGAGCCCGACATGCGGGCAAGGCGGCAGCCTGTCGTCGCCGCAATGGCATCGACCGCTTCGCCGATGACCGGAGCAAGTTTCAGCGCCGGGGCTTCGAGATCGTTGCCGTGGGCGCCCAACCAGTCGATCAGTGCATCGAGCGAGGAAAACGACGGCAGCGACGGGGCGAGCGGTTCGCCGGCGAGCGGTGGTGCGGCCAGTGTCCTGAAGACCGCCGCCGTCGAAACGGCGACGCCGGGATTTACCAGCACCAGCCAGAAGGACGGCAGCGCGACGCGGCGGATATGTTCGCCCCGCCCCCACATCAGCGCCGGGCGCGCATCGAGGCAGACCGGCACGTCGGCGCCGAGAGACAATGCCAACGCGGCAAGTTCGCTTTCGCTGATCGCCACATTCCACAGGCGCGTCAGCAGGCGGATCGTTGCGGCGGCAGCGGCCGAGCCGCCGCCGATGCCGGAGGCAACCGGCAGGTTTTTTTCAAGCGTCAGATGCGCGCCGGGATTGCCGGCGGCGAGGTCCGCGAGCGCGCGAGCGGCGCGGAGAACGAGATTGCCGGGCTCGCCCGCCAGCGCGGCGGCGAAAGGCCCGGCGACATCGAGCGTCAGTGACGGCGCGGGTTCCGCCGTCAGCATGTCGCCTGCGTCGGCGAAGACGACGAGACTTTCCAGCGCGTGATAATCGTCGGCGCGGCGGCCGAGCACCTTGAGCGAAAGGTTGATCTTCGCCCGCGCGGGTTCGCGCGCCGTCATGAGCTTCAGGAACCGCTCGGCGGCGCGGCGG
>DASVNC010000075.1:0-6442 GCA_036384055.1 Parvibaculum sp. | reverse complement strand
GGTTCTTGACGCGATCAACAATGGCCAAAAGTTCCGCGTTTTGCTCACCCTTAAGGTCTGAAGGAATGATCGAGCGTCCGGTGGTCGTGACGAACATCGGACCCCACGGCTCAGCGTGATCATTCGGTTTGAGATGCATTCCGCAGATGCCGGACAGGAGAGAATAGACGCGTGCTGCGCTGTGGTCCTGCTTCTCGTGAGCCTCTTGCGCGCGCTTGTTGAAGGGTGTCCAGAATTCTTGCGGCTGAATCTTCGCGTCCGGCAAAGCCGTCTCGAAATCCACCGCGTCGAGTTCTTTGACCGTGACTGGCTTCGGCGGCCCGGGTGGTAGTGGCTCTTGCTCTGGTGTCTCGCCTTCGTCGCTCATGCCGATGACCTGCGGAAAATAAAGTTGCTTCTCTGCCAGCCACGACTTCGCGTAGTGCTGATTGAACTAGCTTACCTGATTTGCCGCTGGTCGAACCACAGCCATGCCTTATTCTGAAATATGGAATAAGAGTGTCAAGTTCAGGGGACACAACACTTATTTCCGCTCGCCCGGCTGCGCGCCTGAACTCAACTCATGGCGCGGCAAAACCCTGAAGCCCGCACCCCGTGAGAACGAGGTACGCGAGAGTCCTTCTCAGCCCCGCGCCGTCTGCGCCGCCATGCGCTTGTCGAGATAGTCGCCCGACACCTTTGCCAGCGGCTCCAGATGCGCGTCGAAGAAATGGTTCGCACCCTCGATGGTCGAATGCTCGATGGTGATGCCCTTTTGCGTCTTCAGCCGGTCGACCAGCTTCTGCACATCGGCCATCGGCGCCACCTGATCGGCGCTGCCGTTGACGATGAGGCCCGACGAGGGGCAGGGCGCGAGGAATGAGAAATCGTACATGTTGGCGGGCGGACAGACGGCGATGAAGCCTTCGATCTCCGGCCGGCGCATCAACACCTGCATCGCGATCCAGGCGCCGAAGGAGAAGCCGCCGATCCAGCATTGCGAGGCGTCGGCATTTTGCGACTGCAGCCAGTCGAGCGCCGATGCCGCGTCCGAAAGCTCGCCGATGCCGCTGTCGAAAGCGCCCTGGCTGCGCCCGACGCCCCGGAAGTTGAACCGCAGCACCGAAAAGCCCCGGGCAACGAAGTTCTGAAACAGCGTGTGGGTGACGGGATTATTCATCGTCCCGCCGAACTGCGGATGCGGGTGCAACACCAGCGCGATGGGCGAGTTGGCCTTGCGGCTGTGGTGGTAGCGGCCTTCGATGCGGCCGGCGGGACCGTTGAAGATAACTTCGGGCATACTCTTCTCGTCTCACCTTGCACGCGCCGGGGCACCGCCCGCGGCAAAATAACCCAGTATTAATCTGGGGATTAATCTCAGTTTCAGGCGGCTTTTCCTCTGGAAATTTATCCCAGAGGCCGCTAATTAGTTGACTGCGGTACTCGGGATAGCCGGGCCCGGCCGCGCACCCGCCGCCCTTGCCGGGCTGAAGGTGCCCGTTCTTAACACAGGCAAGCGCCGGTTAGGCAAGGCTTTTGGCCGTCCGCAACGCTCGAAAGGGGTTGCCGGGGCCAGTTTCGACAAGGAGTTGGCTCCATGAAACTCACCACCAAGGGGCGCTACGCCGTCATGGCAATGGCCGATCTGGCCCGCCACGGCAGCGGCAAGCCGGTCGCGCTGGCCGACATCGCCGAGCGGCAGGAAATTTCGCTGTCTTATCTCGAACAGCTTTTCGCCAAGCTGCGCCGGGGCGATCTGGTCAAGAGTGTGCGTGGACCGGGCGGCGGCTATCTGCTGGCCCGCATCGCCGACGAGATCAGGATTTCGGACGTGATCCTCGCGGTCGATGAGCCGATCAAGGCGACGCGCTGCGAGCTGGGCTCGCCCAAGGGCTGCATGGGCAATTCGTCCAGCCGCTGCATCACTCACGATCTCTGGGAAGAGTTGAGCCATCAGATTCAGGTTTTCCTGAGTTCTGTCTCGCTCGGCGACGTCATCGACGGACGGGTCGCCGCCACCGCCGCCGACCTGAAAGCGGGCAAGCAGATCACGGCGACGGCCGCTGCCTGATCGCGCAAGTAAACCGGAAAGATTCGAGCGTCGAATGACGATGAAGCGCGCCTATATGGACCACAACGCCACCGCACCGGTTCGCGCCGATGCGGCCGACGCGGTCGCGCGCGCTCTGGCGCTCACCGGCAACGCCTCCTCGGTTCACGGCGAAGGCCGCGCCGCCCGCGCGCTGATCGAGCAGGCGAGGGCGGATGTGGCGGCTCTCGTCCACGCCCGGTCCACCGAAGTCGTATTCACCAGCGGCGGCACCGAGGCGGCGAACCTCGCGCTGCATCTCGCCCGCTCGGCGCTGGGCGCCGAACGCCTCATCGTTTCCGCCATCGAGCATGATTGTGTCCGCGCCGCCGCTGCCGCGCAGGATCTGCCGCTCGCTGTCGCGCCGGTCGATGCCGACGGCGTCATCAATCTCGATGCCCTGTCGCGTCTCCTTGCCGCGCCGGGCCGCGCCATCGTCGCGCTGATGCTCGCGAACAATGAAACGGGCGTCGTTCAGCCGCTCGCCGAAGCCGTGGCGCTCGCGCGCGAAGCCGGTGCGCTGGTGCTGACCGATGCCATACAGGCGGCGGGCAGGATGCCGCTCGATTTCGCCGCGCTCGATGTCGACATGATGCTTCTCTCCGCCCACAAGCTCGGCGGCCCGCAAGGCGTGGGCGCGCTGATCCTGCGCGACACGCTTCCCTTCGAGCCGCTGATCCGTGGCGGCGGTCAGGAAATGCGCCGCCGTGCCGGCACGGAAAATCTGCCGGGCATCGCCGGCTTCGGCGTCGCCGCGCGTCAGGCGCGCGATCTTTCCGGCGTGCCCCGGCTTGCCGCCTTGCGCGACCGGCTCGAAGCCGCAATCCGCGAGGCAGCGCCAGACGTCACCGTCTTCGGCGCCCGCGCGCCGCGCCTCGTCAATACGAGCCTCTTCGCCGCGCCCGGCCTCGACGCCGAAACGCTCATCATGGCGCTCGACCTCGACGGCATCGCGGTCAGCGCCGGTTCCGCCTGTTCGTCCGGCAAGGTCGCGCGCTCGCATGTGCTGGCTGCGATGGGTGTCAAGGACGTGCTCGCCCGCGGCGCAATCCGCGTCAGCCTGGGATCCGGCAACACCGAAGAAGATGTCGACCGGCTCGCCGCGAGCTGGTCCCGATTTGTAAAGCGCGCGGCGGCGAGGAATGAAATTTCCGCGCCTGCGCGCGAGAGAGTGGTGAGTTAGATGGCGGCTATCCGCGAAACCGTCGAGACGGTCGATCAGATTGGCGGCGAGAAGTGCAAATACGGCTTCTCGACCGACATCGAATCCGAGCGCGCGCCCATCGGGCTCAGCGAAGACACGATCCGTTTCATATCCGCCAAGAAGAACGAGCCGCAATGGATGCTCGACTGGCGTCTGCAGGCCTATCGCCGCTGGCTCCAGATGGAAGAGCCGAAATGGGCGAAGGTTTCCTATCCGCCGATCGACTTCCAGAACGCCTATTATTATTCGGCGCCCAAGCAGAATGCCAAGCTCGCCAGCCTCGACGAGGTCGATCCGAAGCTGCTTGAAACCTACAAGAAGCTCGGCATTCCGCTTGTCGAGCAGCAGTTGCTCGCCGGCGTCGCGGTCGATGCCGTCTTCGACAGCGTTTCGGTCGTCACCACCTTCAAGTCGAAGCTCGCCGAAGTCGGTGTCATTTTCTGTCCCTTCTCGGAAGCCGTGCGCGAGCATCCTGAACTCGTGAAGAAATATCTGGGCTCCGTCGTTCCTTCTTCCGACAACTACTATGCGACGCTCAATTCGGCAGTCTTTTCCGACGGCTCTTTCGTCTACATCCCGCCGGGCGTCCGCTGCCCGATGGAGCTTTCGACCTATTTCCGCATCAATGAAAAGCAGACCGGCCAGTTCGAGCGCACGCTCATCATCGCCGACAAGGGCGCCTATGTGAGCTATCTCGAAGGCTGCACCGCGCCGCAGCGCGACGAGAACCAGTTGCATGCCGCCGTCGTCGAGCTCGTCGCGCTGGACGACGCCGAGATCAAATACTCGACCGTTCAGAACTGGTTCCCCGGCGACGAGGACGGCAAGGGCGGCATCTATAATTTCGTGACCAAGCGCGGCGACTGCCGTGGGGCAAGGTCGAAAATCTCCTGGACGCAGGTCGAAACCGGGTCCGCCGTCACCTGGAAATATCCAAGCTGCATTTTGCGCGGCGATGATTCACGCGGTGAGTTCTACTCGATCGCCATCTCCAACCATTTCCAGCAGGTCGATAGCGGCACCAAGATGCTGCATCTCGGCAAGAACACGTCGAGCCGCATCATCTCGAAGGGCATCGCCGCCGGCCGCTCGTCCAATACCTATCGCGGCCTCGTCTCGGTCCACAAGAAGGCCGAGAACGTCCGCAACTTCACCCAGTGCGACTCGTCGCTGATCGGCCCCCGTTGTTCGGCGCACACAGTCCCCTATATCGAGGCGAAGAACCCGACGGCGATCCTCGAACACGAAGCGACGACGTCGAATATCAGCGAGGAGCAATTGTTCTATTGCATGCAGCGCGGCGTGCCGGCCGAAGAGGCGGTGGCGTTGATCGTCAACGGCTTCTGCCGCGACGTGCTGCAGCAACTGCCGATGGAGTTCGCCGTCGAGGCGCAGAAGCTCGTCGGCATCAGTCTGGAAGGAAGCGTTGGCTAATGCTTGAGATCAAGAATCTGCACGTTGCCGTGGACGGCAAGGAAATCCTGAAAGGCATCGATCTCACAGTCGGTGCGGGCGAGGTCCATGCCATCATGGGTCCGAACGGTTCCGGCAAGTCGACGCTTTCCTATGTGCTGGCGGGCCGCGACGGCTACGAGGTGACCGGAGGCTCCGTCACCTATAAGGGCCGCGATCTCCTCGCCATGAACATCGACGAGCGCGCCTCCGCCGGTGTCTTCCTTGCCTTTCAGTACCCGATTGAAATCCCGGGCGTCACCACCATGACCTTCCTGAAGGCGGCGGTGAACGCGCAGCGCAAGGCGCGTGGGCAAGACGAACTCGACGCGCCGCGTTTTCTGAAGCTCGTGCGCGAGAAGTCGAAGCCGCTCAATGTCGCGGATGACATGCTGAAGCGCGCGCTGAATGTCGGCTTTTCAGGCGGCGAGAAAAAGCGCGTCGAGATCTTGCAGATGTCGCTGCTGGAGCCTTCGCTCGCCGTCCTCGACGAAACCGACAGCGGCCTCGACATCGACGCGCTGAAGGTCGTCGCCCAGGGTGTCAACAGCCTGCGCTCGCCCGACCGCGCCATGATCGTGATTACGCATTACCAGCGCCTGCTCGATTTTATTGTGCCGGACACGGTGCATGTGCTCTCGAAAGGCAGGATCGTCCGCAGCGGCGGCAAGGAACTGGCGGGCGAACTCGAGCGCACCGGCTATGCCGAATTTGCGGCGTGAGGACCGAATGACCGGCGAGGCGGAAAAGAAATTCATCGAGACCTATCTGGGCGAGCGCCTCGCGCTGCCGGGTGCGGACCTGTCATGGCTCGACGCCCGCCGCGAGGAAGCGATGAAGGCTTTCAGCGAAGCCGGCTTGCCGCACCGCCGACTTGAAGACTGGCGCTATACCGATCTGAAGCAGGCGTTGGCGAAAGCAGGCGTTGCGCCCGCGCCGGCGCATCTGGGCGCGGTGCTGCTGCCGTCGATGGCGCCGTCTGCGACCGCCTTCGAGGGCATCGACCGCTACACGATGGTCTTCGTCAACGGCCGCTTCCGCGCCGACCTGTCGAAGCTCGCGGGCCTTCCGGCTGGTGTCGTCATTGTGCCGCTCGCGGACGCCTTGCGCGCCTCATGGGCAAAGCCGCTTCTCGAAGCGCCGCAGGCGTCGGGTGTCGTCGCGCTTAACACGGCATTGATGGGCGATGGCCTCGGCCTGCACGTCGCGCGCGGCGTCAAGCTGGACAAGCCGCTGCACTTGCTTCACATCGCCGCCGATGCGGGCGCGTTCCACGCCCGCAACCTGATCCGTCTGGAAGAGAATGCCGAAGCGACGATCTTTGAAACCCACATCGGCGCGGGCGCGAAGCACAGCTTCGCCGATCACGCCGCCGACATCTCGCTGGCGGGGGGCGCGCGCCTGACGGCGATCAAGGTGCAGGACGAGGCGCAGACGGCGATCCATCTGGCGACCCTCTCCGTCCGGCTCGCCGCCCGCGCGCATTTTTCCCATTTCACAATGACGCTCGGCGCAGGCCTCTCGCGCAATCAGGCTTTTGTCACGTTTGCGGGCGAGGGCGCCGAAGCCCATGTCAATGGAGCGACCGCCTTGCGCGGCCATCAGCATGGCGATCACTTCGTCGTCATCGACCATGCCGTGCCGCGCTGCGCCAGCGCCACCCTTTACAAGACCGTGCTCGACGACGAGGCGACCGGCGTCTTTCAAGGCCGTGTTCT
>DASVNC010000074.1:0-6452 GCA_036384055.1 Parvibaculum sp. | reverse complement strand
TTCGACCGCCGCATTCATCTGGTGCCGGACGGTTGCCGCCACCGAAGAGGCAATATCCTGCCGGTCGGTGAAGTAGTTGTAGAAAGTGCCTTTGGCGACGCCGGCCAGATCGACGATCTCGTCAATCGTCGTCGCATCGACGCCCTGCCTAGCAAAAAGCTGCGTCGCCGCTTCCACGAGGATCAGCCGCGTGCGCTCGCGCCGGCGCGACACCGCGTCATCCGCCCTTGCAACCGTCGCCGCTTTGACTGCCATCGCGCTTCCCCGAACTTGATTTGACTAAATAGTCATAAAATGACCAATCAGTCAAGTCGGCAAAATCTCCGCGATCCCTCACGCCGGACGATTGGCGCCGCCGCCGCAACAATGCGTTGCGCGTCCCCGGCTTTCAGCATGCGCACTCGCCGACTATCTATGGGCGGACGGCGGCCTCCCGATGCCGCCGACAGGAGCTTTCCATGACGGCACAGATGCCCGGCCTCTTCGTCTCCCACGGCTCACCCATGCTGGCGCTGGACGAGGGGCCCGCGCACAGCTATCTGCGCGAACTTGGAAAGCGGCTTGGCAAGCCCTCAGGGATCGTCGTCATCTCCGCCCATCACGAGGAAGAAGTCCCGACCGTTACGACGAATGCCGCGCCGACGACGATCCACGACTTCGGCGGTTTCCCGCGCGCCCTTTTTGAAATGACCTACCCCGCGCCAGGCTCGCCCATCCTTGCCGATCAGGTTCGCGCGGCTCTGGCGGCAAGGGGCATTGCCAGCCGGGGTGACGCCGAGCGCGGTCTCGATCACGGCGTCTGGGTGCCGCTCAGCCTGATGTTCCCGGCCGCCGACATCCCCGTGGTCTCGCTCTCGGTCGAGCCGCACCTCGACACCGCCTATCACTTCGCCCTTGGTGAAGCTCTGCGTCCCTTGCGCGAGAAAGACATTCTGATCGTCGGATCGGGCTCGATCACGCACAACCTGCGCGAGCTCGCGCGACCGACGCCGGACGCCGCCGCGGCGCCTTGGGCCGCGGCATTCACCGATTGGATCGGCGCGCAGGTCGCGGCACGGAATATCGACGGACTATTGGATTATCGCGCCCGGGCACCGGAGGCGCGCCGCGCCCATCCGACCGAGGAACATTTCCTGCCGTTCTTTGCGGCGCTCGGCGCGGCGCGCGCCGACGAGCCGATGACGCGCCTGCATCGGAGCTTCACCTACGGTTCGCTCGGCATGGACGTTTATGCTTTCGGAGAGATGCCGCGCTAGCGCCCGTCAATCCGAGGGGCGGCCGCCTTTCGCCGTCGCCGCGGCACGCGCCGGACTATCCTCGGGAAGCAGGCCGAGCAGCAGTATCTTCATCTGCGTCTCGATGATCTTTTGCCGTTCCCACGGAAAATGCACATGCGTGATGAAAAGCGAAACGAGCCCGTGGCTGGCGGCCCAGATCGCCTCCGCCGTCACATCGACATCGCCCTGCCGGATATGGCCGCCGGCGATGAGCGCACGCACCTGGTCGTGAAGATAGGCGAAGGCGATTTTGCCCTTGGTCGGGCTGATTTCCTCAAACCCGGGCACCACCCGGTGGGCGCCGCGAAGCTCAAGCCCCGAAATCGAAGTCATGAAGACGAGGCGATATTCCTCCGGCCACTTCAGGCCGGTCTCGACATAGGCAAGCATCGACTTTTTCAGCAACTCGACGGGATCGTTCGTCTCGCATGCGATCTTTTCGTTGGCTTCGATCAATCGCGCAAAAAAATCCTCGCATACCGCGAAGAGGATCGCGTCCTTGCCCTCAAAGTGCTGATAGATCGCTGCCTGGGTGATGCCGACCCGCATGGCGATGTTGCGCATGGAAACCCGCTCAATTCCACCCGAAGCGAAAAGATCCTTGGCAGCTTCCAGAATCTGCAATCGCCGGACAGCAGGCGTGAGCCGGCGCCGCGCGCCCGCGGGTCTTTCTTTGGGGCGGACGGCCTTTCCCTTGCGGCTTTCAGCTTTTTTCGGCATGAGCTTAATTAACACCGTTCGGTAGCCTTGACCAGCAGGCTCGACGCCCCAAATAAACACTGTTTGGTTATTTGAGGGGGTATCGGGCATGGCGTTTTCACATGGATTGCGGCCGGTGAGCGCAGCGTTGTGCGGGCTGGCATTCATGCTGGCGGCATGCGGCCAACAGGACGGCAAGGCGGCCGAAGCGGAGGCCGCCGTACCCGTCCTCGTCGTGCCCGCGCGCGCCGCGCCGGGCGCCGCCGATGTCGTCGCCTACGGCACGGTCCGTTCGGACAAGGAAGCGGCGCTCTCCTTCAAGATCGGCGGTCTCATAAAGACGCTGAAAGTCGACACCGGCGACCGGGTGAAAAAGGGCGATGTCCTGGCCGAACTCGATCAGCGTGAAATCGACGCCCAGGCAAATCGGGCCGCCACCGTGGTCGAGAAAGCGCGCCGCGACCTTGCCCGCATCCAGCCGCTGCTCGCCAAGGGTTTTGTCAGCCAGGAGCGCGTTCAGGACGCAAAAAGCGCGCTCGACATGGCGATCTCCGACCGCCAGAGCGTCGAATTCAATCGCAGCCTCGCCACCATCGTCGCGCCCTCGGACGGCGTTGTTCTTTCGCGCCACGCCGACATCAACGAGATCGTCGCCGCCGGCACGCCGGTGCTGACGGTGAGCCAGGGCTCCTCCACCTATATTCTGAAAGCCGGACTGAGCGATCGCGACATCGCCAAGCTTGATGTCGGCGACCATGCCCAGGTTGCTCTCGATGCCTTCCCCGACAAGCCGCTCGATGGGACGCTGCGCCGCGTCTCGGCCACCAGCGACGCGAGCACCGGCACTTTCGAAATTGAAATCGCCCTCGATGCGGTGCCGCCCGGCACCGAAAGCGGCTTCATGGGCGAAGCGCACATCGCTTCCAGGGCTCCGGGCACGAAGATCGTGGCGATCCCCGCTTCCGCCATTCTCGAAGGTCACGGTTCGACCGCCACTGTCTACACAGTCGATAGCGCCACCTCGACCGCGCACCGCACCCGCATTTCCATCGCCGGCATCGACGGCGACGATGTGCTGGTTGCAAGCGGCCTCGACGTCGGAACGCAAGTCGTCAGCGCCGGCGCGCCCTACCTGCGCGAGGGCGCCAAGGTGAAAATCGTCACCGATCTGACCGTCGAAACCGACAAGGCGGAGCCGCGCACATGATCCTCGGCAAGATCAGCGGCTTCTTCGTTCGCAACTGGCAATTCACGCTCGTCCTCTTCGGCCTGCTCGCGATGATGGGCCTGAGCACATTCCAACACATTCCCCGCGCCGAGGATCCCGACTTTCAGGCGCCCTTCGCCATTATAACGGCGGTCCTGCCGGGCGCCGATCCGGCCGACATGGAAAAGCTCGTCATTCGTCCGATCGAGGATGCGGTAAACGGGCTCGACGACCTCGATAACATCGCCAGCCGCGCCGAGGACGGCGTCGCCTCGATCAATGTGCAGTTCACCTGGCAGAGCGATCCCGACAAACATTATGACGATGTGGTCCGCGAGATCGATGCGTTGCGTGGAACCTTGCCCGCCGGACTGACGGTCTTGCAGGTCGACAAGTTTCGTCCCTCGCTCACCAATGTCATCCAGGTGGCGCTCGTCAGCGAGACGGCGCCGGCTCGCGAGCTGGAAGACGCCGCCAAGGAACTCCGGGACGACATCGACCGGGCCGACGGCGTCCGCGAAACCAAGATATGGGGTCTGCCGGAATCCGAAGTTCGCGTCGCTGTCAATTTCGGCCGCCTCGCCAGCATGAAAGTACCGGTGACCGCCGTTGCCAATGCTGTCGGCGCCGAGAGTGCCGACCTTCCGGGCGGACCTATTCATTCGGGGACACGCCGTTTCAATATCAAGACGACGGGCGGCTACAAGAACCTCCAGCAGATCAGGGACACCGTCGTCGGCTCGTTCGGCGGGCGCATCGTCCGCGTGGGCGACGTGGCCGATGTTTCGTGGTCACAGGAGGAAGCAGGCCACCTTGCCTGGTTCAACGGCAAACGCGCCGTCTTCATCACCGCGAACCAGAAGGAAAACCAGAACGTCTTCAAAGTACGCGACAACGTCTACAAGGTTCTGGCTGACTTCGAACACCGGCTGCCGAAGGACATCGTTCTGGAGCGGGCTTTCGACCAGTCCGTCTCTGTCTCCGAACGCCTCGGACATCTTTATCGTGACTTCGCGATTGCCGTCGGTCTGGTCATCTTCACGCTGCTGCCGCTCGGGCCCCGCGCCTCGACCGTCGTCATGGTCTCGATCCCGCTGTCGCTGGCCATCGGTCTCTCGATGCTCGACTTCGCGGGCTTTTCGCTCAACCAGCTCTCGATTGCCGGCTTCGTGCTTGCGCTCGGCCTGCTGGTCGACGACTCCATCGTCGTCGTTGAAAACATCGAGCGGCATTTGCGGATGGGCAAAAAGCGCCTCGACGCCGTGATTTCCGCAACCTCGCAGATCTCGGTCGCCGTCGTCGGCTGCACGGCGGCGATCTTCTTCGCCTTTCTGCCGCTGCTTTTCCTGCCTGAAGGCGCCGGAAAATTCACCCGCTCGCTGCCTGTCGCCGTGGTGCTGACGATCATCTCCTCTCTTTTCGTCTCGCTGACAATCATACCTTTCCTCTCAAGCCGGCTTCTGAGCGACAAGGCGCATCCTGAGGGCAACGTCTTCCTGCGTGTCGTCATGGGCGGTATCCACGGCATCTACCGTCCCCTCCTCCACCGCGCGTTGCGCAATCCGAAGATAACGGTCATCGGGGCGCTCGCCGTCTGCTTTGCGAGCCTTGCGCTCGTTCCACGCATCGGCTTCAGCCTGTTTCCACCGGCCGACAGCAAGCAGTTCCTCGTCCAGATCGAAACGCCGCAGGGCACCGGGATGGACGAAACGAAGCGCGCGCTGAACTTTGTCGAGGGCGTGCTCAACAAGCATCGCGACAAGCTGCGCTGGGTCATGTCAAACCTCGGGCACGCCAATCCGCAGATTTACTACAACATCCGCTCGATGGAGACGCGCGCCAACATGGCCGAAGTTTTCACCGAGCTCACGGAATATGACGAGGTGAAGACGCCGATCTTCATGGACGAGCTGCGCGCCGAGTTCGCCCGTTATCCGGGAGCTCAAATCATCCTGCGCATCTTCCAGAACGGACCGCCGATCGAAGCGCCGATCGCGGTGCGCATCGTCGGGCCGGATCTCGCTGTGCTGAAGGACATTGCCGCCCAGGTGACGCGCATGATGGAGGCGACGCCCGGGGTGCGCGACGTCTTCAACCCCATGCGTCTCGACCGCACCGATCTCAACCTCGGCATCAACTCCGAAAAGGCGGCGATGATGGGCGTGGCGCCCGGTGAAATCGACCGGACGGTGCGCCTCGCCATCGTCGGCGAAACGGTGGGCGAATACCGCGAAACGAACGGCGAACAATACGGCATCGTCGTCCGCTTGCCGCTCGACCAGCATCATTCCGTGACCGCTCTCCAGCAGGTCTACGTCCCGGCGGCGAACGGCAATTCGGTGCCTCTCGGCCTGATGACTGCGCCGCGCCTTGAATCCGGTCCCGGCCGTATCGACCGCTACAACCGTGAGCGCCTCGTCACTGTCACGGCCTTTACGAAGACCGGATACAACACGGCCAACCTGACGACCGACATCTTCAAAAAACTCGCGTCGATGCCGGTCCCGCCGGGATATGCCTTCCGCGAAGGCGGCGAGGCGGAGGCGGCACAGAAAAGCTTTTCCGGGCTTTCGAACGCCATTCTGATCGCGATCTTCGGTATCCTCGCCGTGCTGATCCTCGAGTTCCGCTCCTTCCGCTCGACGCTGGTCGTTGCAGGCGTCATCCCGCTCGGCATTTTCGGCGGGCTCGTCGCGCTCTGGGGATCGGGCTACTCGCTCTCCTTCACGGCGGTCATCGGCTTCGTCGCGCTCATCGGCATCGAAATCAAGAACTCGATCCTGCTGGTCGACTTCACCAACCAGCTGCGCAAACAGGGCGAGAGCCTGATGGACGCGATCGAGCAAGCGGGTGAAATCCGCTTTCTGCCGGTGCTGCTCACTTCGGCGACGGCGGTCGGCGGACTTCTGCCGCTGGCGCTGCAGGGCTCCGGCCTCTACTCGCCGCTCGCCTGGGTCATCATCGGCGGCCTTCTCTCCTCGACCTTCCTCTCGCGCCTCGTGACGCCGGCGATGTATCTCCTCCTCGCGCCGGTCAACCTCGACGACGAGGCGGGTGAAGAGGATCCTGCTCCGCTGGCGTCCCCCGCCGAATAAACCTTCCAGCCGGTTTGCCTTCCCTCAAGGCGGGTCTGCTGAAAATGAAAGGGCGGCCTGAAAAGGCTGCCCTTTCGCACATCCGGACCCTGCACCGCGCTCAAAGAAAAAGGCGGCCCCCGGAGGGAGCCGCCTTTGTCGTTTCGAAGGTCCGCGGGCCTAGTGCGAGTGGCG
>DASVNC010000073.1:0-6691 GCA_036384055.1 Parvibaculum sp. | reverse complement strand
CGACGATGTGGAGCGCGAGCCCTCGCCCGCCTCCGTCGAAGAAAAGAGCGCGAAGCTCAATTCTGGTCACGCCTCAATTTTCGGCGGCGACTTCACCGAAGCGGTGAAGATGGCGTTCCGCTCGCTCCGCACCAATATCTTCCGCACGGCGTTGACGCTGCTTGGCGTCGTCATCGGCGTCGGCGCGGTTGTCGCCATGCTGGCGATCGGCAACGGCTCGAAGCAGAACGTCATGGACCGCATCTCGGCGATGGGCACGAACCTCCTGATGATCCGCCCCGGCGCGCCAGGGATGCGCAACACCGGCGACATCGCCACGCTGACGCCGGACGATGCGACGGCCATCGGCGCGCTGCCCAACGTCGATGCCGCCTCGCCCGAGCGATCAACCACCGTCACGGTGCGTTACGGCAATATCGATTACCGCACGCAAGTGATGGGCGCCTGGCCCGACTACACCATCGCGCATGACTGGAATGTCGCCGACGGCGGCTTCTTCACGCGCGGCGATCTCGACGGCTACGCGCCGGTCGTCGTGCTCGGTACGACGGTCGTCACCAACCTCTTTCCGGATGGCGGCAGTCCCGTCGGCAAATATGTGCTGATCCAGAACGTGCCCTTCGAAGTGATCGGCGTCATGGAGTCGAAAGGCGCGACACCCTTTGGGAGCGACCAGGACGACATCGCCTTCGTGCCGTTGTCGACGGGTTATATGCGGCTTTTCGGCCACCAATATGTCAGCACGGTTTCGGTGAAGGTCGCAGACGCCGATTCCATCGACGCGACGCAAGACAAGATCACCTCGCTGCTGACGGCGCGCCACCGGACGACCGACTTCCAGGTGCGCAACACCGCCTCCATTCTCGAAACGGCGGAAGCGACGCAGAACACGCTGACGGTTCTGCTCGGCTCGGTTGCGGCGATCTCGCTTCTCGTCGGCGGCATCGGCGTCATGAACATCATGCTGGTCAGCGTTACCGAACGGACGCGCGAAATCGGCATTCGCATGGCGACCGGCGCGCGGCAGACCGACATCATGCTGCAATTCAACACCGAGGCGCTGGTCGTCTGCGGCGTGGGCGGCGTCATCGGCGTTCTCGGCGGATTGCTGGTCGCCGCCGTTTGCGGCGTATTCGGATTGCCGATCGCCTATTCCGTCGTGCCGCCGCTGCTCGCCTTCTCCTGCGCTTTTGCGACCGGATTGCTGTTTGGCTATCTGCCGGCGCGTAAAGCCGCCAGCCTCGATCCTGTGATCGCGCTGGCTTCCGAATGAAAGTCCCCTCCGCCATGCCCCGCTCCCGCTCCATTGCCGCTTTCACCTGTGCGCTCATGCTGGGCGCCTGCTCTTTTGTGCCGGACTATGAACGGCCCGCGGTATCGACACCGGCGGCCTTCGAGGGGCCGCAATCTGCCTACGGCGCCATTACGGTCGCCGCCGACTGGTGGACCTCGTTCGGCGACAGCGAGCTGCAAAGCCTGATGAGCGAGGCGCTGGCCAACAATCTCGACATCGCAGCGGCGCTTGCACGTATCGACGAGGCGCAAGGGCAATTGCGCGCCACCGACGCATCGCTGCTGCCGCAGGTCGAAGCCAGCGGCGACGCGTCGCGCAGCTATGGCAGCGGCTCAAATGGCGGCAAGAAGTCGGCCAGCGGCTCGCTGTCGATTTCCTACGCGGTCGATCTCTGGGGGCTTTACCGCGCCCAGAGCGAATCCTCGGAGGCGAGCTTCAACGCTTCGCGCTTCGATCACGATGCGACGGTGCTGCTGGTGCAGTCGTCGGTCGCGACGACCTATTTCAACATATTGAACCTCAAGGACCGCCTCGCCATTGCGCGGGAGTCGCTGGCGGCGGCGCAGGAGACGCTGACGCTTGTCGAGGCGCGCTTCACGCACGGCGCCGACTCGGCGCTCGACCTTGCGCAGCAGAAGGCGGCCGTCGCCTCCATCCAGGCGGGCATTCCTTCGCTTGAGAACCAACTGGCGGCGAACCAGCATGCTTTGGCGATCCTGCTCGGCCGCGCGCCGGAAGGCTTTGCCGTCAAGACGGCGACGGGCGGCGCGCTCAAGCTGCCGGCGATTGCGGCCGGGCAGCCGTCGAGCCTGCTCGAACGGCGGCCCGACATTCGCCGCGCCGAGGCGCAGCTTCAAAGCGCGAATGCGGACATCGGCGCGGCGCGAGCAGCCTTTTTCCCCAACCTCAGCCTCTCGGCCGGAAAGACGGTCGACTGGATCGCAGGCGCGGGCACGACCAACGGCTCGTCCATCGCCGCTTCGGTGCTCGCGCCGATCTTTTCGGGCGGAGAGCTGGAAGGAAACCTGCAAACCTCGAAAGCGAAGAAGGTCGAACTCGCGGCCGACTACCGAAAGGCGGTGCTGACCGCATTCGGCGAAGTGGAGGATGCGCTGGTCGGCGCCGACGCCAATGCGCGGCAAGCGGCCTCGCAAGGCGTGGCGGCGGAAGAATCGCGCAAGGCCTATGATCTCTCGCAGCAGAGCTACAAGGCGGGCGCGGTCGATTTCGTGACCGTGCTTGACGCGGAGCGAAGCTGGCTGTCGGCCCGGGATGCCGAGGCGCAGGCGCGGCTCGCCCAGTATACGGCGGCGGTCAATCTCTTCATTGCCCTTGGCGGCGGCTGGACGTCCTGATGCCGGCCCACCGCGGGGCACCTGCTACCCGGGGGGCGCTGTTGAACAGCGCCTGTTCGTGGCTGGCCTTCTTGATGCCACACAAACCGTGTTTACTCCCCCCAACAACAATCCGAGGGAGAGAAAAAGTGTCGAACATCGTCTCGAAGGAATTTCGCCTGAAGTCGCGGCCCGAAGGCCTGCCGACCGCCGCCAATTTCGAGCTCGCCACGCGCAACATCAGCCAGCCGGACGACGGCCAGGCGCTGGTCCGCAACATCTGGATGTCGGTCGATCCTTATATGCGCGGACGCATGGTGGACCGGGAGAGCTACGTGCCGCCATTCCAGATCGGCGAGGCGATGGGGGGCGGCGCGGTCGGTCAGGTCATTGCTTCCAGATCGGCGACGCTGCAAGTCGGCGACTATGTGCAGAGCATGTTCGGCTGGCGCGAGTATGAAGTCGCCAAGGCCGAAGAGTTTCAGAAGATCGATCCGTCGCTCGGCCCCATCGAAACCTATCTCGGCACGCTCGGCATGCCGGGCATGACCGCTTATATCGGTCTGTTCAGGATCGGTGAGCTCAAGGACGGCGATGCGGTCTTCGTCTCGGCGGCTTCGGGCGCGGTCGGTCAGGTCGTCTGCCAGCTCGCCAAGGCGCATGGCGCCTATGTCGTGGGTTCGGCCGGTTCGGACGACAAATGCCATTGGCTCGAAAAGGAAGCCGGCATCGACAAGGCGATCAACTACAAGACCTGCGGCGATCTGGACGCAGCCGTGGGCAAGGCATTTCCGAAGGGCATCGACGTCTATTTCGACAATGTCGGCGGCGCGCATCTGGAAGCAGCGATCAACCACATGAACACGTTCGGGCGGATAGCGCTTTGCGGCATGATCGAACAGTACAACGACACGGCGCCCCGCCCCGGCCCGTCGAACCTGACGTTCGCCATCATGAAGAGCCTGAAGCTGCAAGGCTTCATCGTCTCGAACCATTTCGACGTCATGCCTGCCTTCTATGCGGAGATGGGCAAGCTCATCAAAGCCGGCAAGATGAAGTGGCAGGAGACGGTCGAGGACGGGATCGAGAACGCGCCCAAGGCGTTTCTCAAGCTCTTCTCCGGCGGCAACACCGGCAAGATGCTGGTGAAGATCGGGCCGGACAAGGCGGTTTAAGGTTCTTCTTTCTTCGTCATTGCGAGGCCGAAGGCCGAAGCAAACCAGAGCGATGGCAACCAACCGGATTGCTTCGCTTCGCTCGCAATGACGGACCGAAGAAATTGGGGGGAAACAGAAACCATGCCTACAAAAGCCAGGCGCTGGGTGCTCGCCTCGCGCCCGCAAGGGAAGCCGAAGGCCGATAACTTCCGGCTTGAGGAGATCACCCTTGCCGATCCCGCCGATCATGAAATCCTGATCCGCACCGAGTTTCATTCGGTCGATCCCGGCATGCGCGGGCGGCTTTCGGGCGACAGCTACGCGGCCGCCCTGCCCGTCGGCGAGACCATCGACAGCGCCATGATCGGCGTCGTCGAAGCCTCGAAGAACGAGAAATACAAAGTGGGCGACAGGGTGACGGGCGGCTTCGGCTGGGTTAGCCACGCGCTTTCGAACGGGCGCGGCGTGCAGGTGCTCGATCCGGCCATCTATCACGGCAAGCTCCGGCCGACGGCGGCCATCGGCGTGCTCGGCATTCCGGGCCTCACCTCCTATTTCGGGCTCATCGATCTCGGCAAACCGGAGGCCGGCAACACGGTGTTGATCTCGTCGGCGGCGGGCCCTGTCGGCGCGACGGCCGGACAGATCGCCAAGATGAAGGGCTGCACCGTCATCGGCATCGCCGGGTCGAAGGACAAATGCGACTACGTGAAGAGCCTCGGCTTCGACGGCGCGATCAACTACCGCGAGGCGAAGGACATGAAGGCGGCCATCGCGGCGGCCTGCCCGGGCGGCGTCGATATTTATTTCGACAATGTCGGCGGGGCAATGCTCGACGCGGCCATCCTCAACATGAAGGAACATGGCCGCATCGTCGTTTCGGGTCAGGTCAGCGAATATAACCGCGCCGACAATGAACTTGTCGGCAACCGCAACGTGACGCGCTTCATCACGCACCGGCTGCGGATGGAAGGGCTTGTGGTCTTCGATTACTTCAAGGGCTTCCGCGCCGCGCAAGCCGAGATGGCGACGTGGATTCACGCGGGCAAGCTCGCCTACACCGAAGACGTGTCCGAAGGGCTTGAGGGCTCGGCCAAGGCTTTCATCGGCTTGTTCGAGGGCGAGAACCACGGGCGGCGGCTGGTGAAGGTGAGTTGAGCGGGTGTTGCCATCCTTCGAGACGCGGCTTCGCCGCTCCTCAGGATGAGGCATTAAAAAAACGACCTCATCCTGAGGAGGGCCGCAGGCCCGTCTCGAAGGATGACCGCAACGAAAAGGCCCGGTGTTTCCACCGGGCCTTTCCGCATTTCATCCGCGAAGAAACTCAGCGCGCGCCGACGGCGGCGATCTGCTTCTTCTGCTGCTCCTGGCGCTCGTGCTTCAGGCCTTCGGCGAGCAGGAAGGCCAGTTCCAGCGCCTGGCTGGCGTTGAGGCGCGGGTCGCAATGCGTGTGGTAGCGGTCGGCGAGGTCCGTCTCGGTGATCGCCTGCGCGCCGCCGATGCATTCGGTGACGTTCTGGCCGGTCATCTCGAAATGGACGCCGCCCGCATGCGTGCCTTCGGCGCGATGCACGGCCATGAAAGCCTGCACTTCCTTCAGCACGCGGTCGACCGGGCGCGTCTTGTAGCCGTTCGACGCCTTGATCGTGTTGCCATGCATCGGGTCTGACGACCAGACGACCTTCTTGCCTTCCCGCTCGATGGCGCGGATCAATGCCGGAAGGTGCTTTTCGACATTCTCCGAACCGAAGCGGCAGATGAGCGTCAGCCTGCCCGGCTCGTTCTTCGGGTTCAGAATATCGGTGAGACGCACCAGCTCTTCCGGATCGAGCGAGGGACCGCACTTCATGCCGATGGGGTTCTTCACGCCGCGCAGGAATTCGACATGGCCGTGATCGGGCTGGCGCGTGCGGTCGCCGATCCAGAGCATGTGGGCGGAGGTGTCGTACCAGTCGCCGGTCGTGGAATCGATGCGCGTCATCGCCTGCTCGTAGCCGAGCAGCAAGGCCTCGTGGCTCGTATAAAACTCCGTCGTGTGGAGCTGCGGCTGGGTCGCGCTGTCGATGCCGCAGGCGCGCATGAAGTCGAGGGCCTCGGTGATGCGGTTCGCCAATTCCTCGTAGCGCGCGCCTTCGGGACTGTCGGCGACGAAGCCGAGGTTCCAACGATGCACGAAATCGAGATCGGCATAGCCGCCCGTCGCAAACGCGCGAATGAGGTTCAGCGTCGAGGCCGATTGCGAATAGGCGCGCAAGAGCCGGTCGGGGTCCGGGATGCGGGCTTCCGGCGTGAACTCGATGCCGTTGATGTTGTCGCCGAGGTAGGACGGCAGCGTCACGCCGCCGATCGTTTCCTCGGGCGCCGAGCGGGGCTTGGCGAACTGACCTGCGATGCGGCCGACCTTCACGACCGGCGACGACGCGGCAAAAGTCAGCGCAACCGCCATCTGCAGCAGCACGCGGAACGTGTCGCGGATATTGTCGGCGGAGAATTCAGCGAAGCTCTCGGCGCAATCGCCGCCCTGAAGCAGGAAAGCCTTGCCCTCGCAAACCTGGGCAAGCTCGCTTTTCAGCTTGCGCGCCTCACCTGCAAAAACCAGCGGCGGATAGGAGCGCAAGCGGGCCTCGACGGCCTTCAAGGCCGCCGCGTCCGGGTAAATCGGCAGATGCCTGGAAGGTTTCGCCCTCCAGCTCTCCGGGGTCCATGTCTCCGCCATCGTCGTCACTCCGCATGCGCTTATGCACGTGCGCCGGCCGGAACCGCCGGCCACGCGCCGTCCGCGCCTTATATGGAAGCGCGGTTTATATTCCACAACCACTTACAAGGGAAGCCTAAGCCCTTGAAGGCGCTGGATATAGCGGAAATCGGGGTTAATCGGCGGCTTTCGAGGCGGGCGGAACCCACTT
>DASVNC010000072.1:0-8463 GCA_036384055.1 Parvibaculum sp. | reverse complement strand
ATTGGCCGGGCGCATCGGCTCCGGCTCCCCCCGGAAACGGCCAGTTTAGGGACTTGCCGCGCCATGACAACTCCCCCGACATGGTGAATCCGGGCCCTAGGAAACCCGATTTTAAGATTATTACGGCAAAAAAGCATGTTGGGCGTGCCGCGCAATCCGGCTCCACGGTGGGAACGGCGCGGTGCGATCCGGGGAGCGGTTTCCAGGAGGAACCAGAGCCGCGCAGCAGGAACGCATGAGCGAGAGCGCAACGATCAATCTGGCGACCGTCGGCACAGCCGAACTCGAATCGATGTCGGTGCAGGTCTTCACATCCTGCCTCGACAAGATGTCGGGCGACGCCATCGCGCGGTTCCGCCGTATGCGCAAACTCAGCAGCCACCACCGGCAAGCCCTCGAAAAATATCTGGTCGAACATCCCGGCAAACGCCCCGGCGGCCCCGGGGAACAGGCCGAAGCTCCGTCGCCGGTGAAATCCGGCAAGCCCGCCGGAACAGCCAACCGCTCACCCTTCCCCGATTTCAAGCTGCGCCTCAGGGCCTGGTGGGAAGGCATCAGCGTCAGCGAGCTGGCGCTTCTCGATGCGGCGAGAGCGAAGGGCGCGGCGGCCAAATCCCAACCGGCGAAAAAGACCGAAGCGCCCGCCCCGGCTCGAAAACCCGCCGCCAATGCCGAGGCTGCGGCACCCGAACCGGCCAAAGCGCCAGCCGCCGATGCCGGAATGCTTCCGCCTGCCGAAGCCGCGCCGCTCAACCGCATTCAGATCATCCAGACGCTATGGGGCGAGGGTTTTCATCTGCCGGGCGGCGAAGACTTCGCCCTGCGGCTCGCGGAAGGCGCCAGCCTCGCATCCGGCAAGCCCTGCCTCGACCTGTCGGCCGGGCTTGGCGGGCCGTCGCGGGCGCTCGCCCATGCGCATCACGTGACGGTCGAGGGTATCGAGGCCGATCCCGAACTTGCCGCGGCCGCTCAGGCGCTCTCCGAGAAATGCGGCTTCGGGCAGACGGCGCCCGTGCGCTGCGCGCGGGCTGAAACTGAAAAATTCGACGACGGACGATATCAGGCGATCTTCGCGCGCGAGTTGCTCTTCAAGGCAGCCAACCGCAAGAGGCTGCTGAGCAAGCTGCGCCGGTCGCTGGCGCCGGGCGGTTCGCTGGTCATTACCGATTTCGCGCTCAGCGCCGACGAGGTCAACGACCCGGCCTTCGCCGCCTGGCGCTCATCGGAGCCCGGCAACCCTCTGCCGGCGAAGATCGATGAATATGGCGAGCTGCTCGCCGAGCTGAAATTCGACGTCAACGACTTCGAGGATTTGACCGAGGAATACCTGCCGCTCATTCAGGCGGGCTGGAAAAGGCTGCACAACTGCCTGCAAAGCGCCAAACTTCCGCCGGAAACGGCCACCATGTTGATGAGGGAGGGCAATCTTTGGCTCGCAAGGAGCCGGGCCCTCGAAAGCGGGCGGCTTCGCTTGCTGCATTTCACCGCGCATCCCCAAGAGGGATCAAAGCGCGGCGCCGATGAAACGGCAGTGTGAAATGGCAATCGAAGCGGCCGGCATGATGGAACAGACCTCCTTGATGAAGGAGAAGACCATGACGGAAGAAGCATCGACTATGGCGAACCAGCCGCGACGCATTATCGAGCCGATCCTCGACGCCTCAGGCACATTGCGCCGCATTCCCGCCGACCGGACGAAGCCGGGATATGGCGACGACCGTTCGACCGCGCATCCCGGCCGGTCCTGACCGGCTTCAATCTATCGAGAGATCGTCGCTTTCAACCGATTCGGCGGCATTCGCCGTGCGCGCCTGATGATGGCGGTAGCGAAGAACGCCGATCGGAATGACAGCGAGATAGCCGAAGCCGATGGCGGTGAAGGCGAGCCACGGATAGCTCAGGATCACCGCCGCGGCAAATCCGACCAGCAGCAGAATCGGCATCACCATGTCGCGCTTGATGCGCAGGCCGAGGCGCTTGCCGGAGAAGGTCGGGATGCGGCTCACCATCAGGAAAGCCACAAAGAAGCAATGCGCCGCGACGAGCAGCGGCAGGTTCTGAATGCCCGGCACGTCGATGAAAGTCAGATAGAGCGGGATCATCACCAGCATGGCGCCGGCGGGCGCAGGCACGCCGACGAAGAAGTTGCCGGCCCAGGCGGGTTTGTCCGGATCTTCCAACGCGACGTTGAAGCGGGCGAGACGGAGCGCGCAGCAAACCGCATAGCCCAGCACCGCGATCCAGCCGATGCCGCCGATCTCGTTCAGCGACCAGAGATAGAGCACGATCACCGGGGCGACACCGAAATTGACGAAATCGGTCAAGGAGTCCAATTCGGCGCCGAAGCGGGTCGTGCCCTTGAGAAGGCGGGCGACGCGGCCGTCCAGCGCGTCGAAGACCGAGGCGATGATGATCGCGGATACGGCCGCCTCGAAGCGGGCTTCCAGCGCAAAGCGAATGGCGGTCAGACCGGCGCAGAGGGCAAGCACCGTTAGCGCATTCGGAATGACCGTGCGGATCGGCATGGGCCCAAAGGGGCGCGAACGCCGGTTGGCGAACGCACGGTCGCGGCGGGGCCCGAAAGGCGGAACCGGATTTGCCATGTGAGTGGTCCTTGTGACTACCAGCCCATCTTACACGAAATCATTGCTAAATGTGATGTGGCTCGACCGAGATCGAATCCGCCAGCACCGTCTCGCCGGCAATGGCCAGCTGGCCGACCGCCACGAGCGGAATGGCGCCTTCGGGGAGGTAAACGTCGAGGCGGCTGCCGAAGCGGATGATGCCGTAGCGCTCGCCCGCCAGCAGTTCCCTGCCCTCGGCGACGTCGCAGACGATGCGGCGGGCGACGAGGCCGGCAATCTGGACCACGACGACATCCTGGCCGTCGGCCCGCTCAATGACCATCGCATTGCGCTCGTTGTCGTCGCTCGCCTTGTCGAGACTGGCGTTCAGAAACTGGCCCGGACGGTAGGCGATGCGCTTCACCCGGCCGGCGACCGGCGCGCGGTTCACGTGGCAATTGAAGACGTTCATGAAGATGCTCACACGCATCCGGCGCATGTCGCCAAGGCCAAGCTCGGGCGGCGGCGAGGCTTCGGCGATCATGTTGACGACACCGTCGGCCGGGCTGATGACCAGACCTTCGCGCTGCGGCGTCACCCGGTCCGGATCGCGGAAGAAATAGAGGCACCAGAGCGTCAGCACGACGCCGATCCAGCCGAGCGGCTGCCAAATCAGGAAAAGCGCGACGGTGACCGCCGCGAAGATGATGACGAAGCGGTGCCCCTCGCGGTGGATCGGCACAAGGATCGAAGTCAGGCTGTCCATATTTCCTCTTGGGGCGCTTTTCTGGCGGCGGGGCGCGGCTCTAGGTCACTCTACGCTGTTGAGGGGATTTAGGCATCCCCGGCAAGCGCCAAAGATTCACGCGCAGCAGCCGGAGCAAGGCTCACGGAACCTTCGTCCTCGGTCTCGATCAGTTTCTCGCGGGCGGCGTCAGCCTCGCGCTGGCGGTTCCACATGGCGGCATATTTGCCGCCGCGGGCGAGCAGGTCCTCATGCCTGCCGCGCTCGGCAATCCGGCCGTGATCGAGAACGATGATCTCGTCGGCATCGACCACGGTGGAAAGCCGGTGCGCGATGATGAGGGTCGTCCGGTTCTCGGAAATGCGCTTCAGCTCCGACTGGATTTCCTTTTCCGTGTGCGTGTCGAGCGCCGAGGTCGCCTCGTCCAGAATGAGAATGGGCGGATTCTTCAGGATGGTGCGGGCGATGGCCACACGCTGCTTCTCGCCGCCGGAGAGCTTCAGCCCGCGCTCGCCAACGCTGGACTCATAGCCTTTCGGAAGCCGCTTGATGAAATCCGCGATCTGCGCCTGGGCGGCCGCGCTCTCGACCTCGGTGTCGCTCGCGTCGGGGCGGCCATAGCGGATGTTGTAGCGGATGGTGTCGTTGAAAAGCACCGTGTCCTGCGGAACCATGCCGACGGCGGCACGCAGCGAGGTCTGGGTGACATCGCGCACATCCTGCCCGTCGATCAGCACGCGGCCCTTCGAGATATCGTAGAAACGGAAGAGAATGCGCGAGATCGTCGATTTGCCGGCACCGGACGGGCCGACGATGGCGAGGGTGCGGCCGGCCGGAACGCGGAACGAGATGTTGTCGAGGATGCCGCGATCCTTGTCGTAGGAGAAGGAGACGTTCTCGAAAACGATTTCGCCGCCGCCGACCTTGAGCGCGCGCGCGTTCGGTGCGTCCTCGACCTCGGTCGGGATACCCAGAAGATCGAACATCGTTTCCATGTCGATCAATGCTTGCCGGATTTCGCGGTAGACGGTGCCGAGCAGGTTCAGCGGAATGGAAATCTGGACCATGTAGAGATTGACCATCACGAAGTCGCCGACGGTCATCGTGTGGTTGACCACGCCCTGCGCGGCCATGATCATCAAAATCGCCTGACCGACCGTGAAGATCGCCGTCTGGCCGCTGTTGAGCAGCGCCAGCGTCGTCATGGTCTTGACGGCCGCACGCTCATAACGCGCCATTGAGCCGTCGAAACGGGTAGCCTCGAAATTCTCGTTGCCGAAATATTTGACGGTTTCAAAATTCAGCAGGCTGTCGATCGCCTTGGTATTGGCCTCGGTATCGAGCGCATTCATCTCGCGATGAAAGCGCGTCCGCCATTCGGTGATCGTGAATGTGAAGGCGATATAGGCGACGATGGTGACGGCGGTGACGACGGCGAACCAGACGTTGAACGCCCAGACGAAAATCGCGCCGACAAAGGCCAGTTCGAGGATCGTCGGAATGATGTTGAAAAGCGAGAAACGCAGCAGCAGGTCGATCGCCTTTGTGCCGCGCTCGATGACGCGGCTGAGACCGCCCGTCCGCCGCTCGAGATGGAAACGCAACGACAGGGCGTGGAGATGGGCGAAGGTCTGAAGCGCAAGCTGGCGGACCGCGTTCTGCCCGACCTTGGCGAAGATGCCGTCGCGCAGCTGCGCCAGCACGACCATCAGGATGCGGGCAATGCCGTAGCCGACGAGCAGCATGATGGGGGCGACGATGACGGCGCTCGCCGACGAGCGCGACAGGAGGTTGGTCGCATCGCGGTAGAGAAACGGCGCATAGACGGTCACGACCTTGGAGAGAAGGAGCACGACCATCGCCACGACGACGCGGCCGCGCAGGTCGGGCCGGCCGGCCGGCCATAGATAGGGCGCGAAAGAGCGCAGCGTCTGCAATTTGCTGCCGCCGCCAGGTTTCGTCAGTCCAAGCGATACTGGCTCGCCGGAGCCGCGCCCCATATGTCCTGCCATGAAAGCGGAAATCCCGGGTTTTCGCGGGTCTTCCGGCCCGCTTGCAAAAACAATGAGCGCCCTGCCCGACTGCCCGGACAGGGCGCCCGTATGCCCTACATAGATAAGGCTTACAGACCGGTAAGCAAGCCCGCTTACCTGGCGGGCGTGCTGAAGGTCTGGCCCGGATAGATCAGGTTCGGATCGCGAATCTGCTCTTTGTTGGCCTGATAGATGACCGTGTAGCTGAAGCCGGAGCCATAAAGCTGGCGGGCGATGTTCCAGAGGTTGTTACCCGGCTGGATGACGACCTTGCCGTTCTTCATGGCGGCGATGACCTCGGAGGGCTCTCCCCGCTCGAAGGGAAGCTCGACGCGGGCGACGACCTTGCCGGCGGCGTCGAGCTGATCGACGCGCAGCGCATAGCGGCCGGGCGCGATCTCGACGGTCGGGCGAAGTTCCCAATGACCGGCGGCATCGGCGACGGCGTCGCCCACCGGCTTGCCGCCGATATAGACGCGGACGGTGGCGGCGGGGTCCGCCTTGCCCGAGATGATCAGGTTACCGTTGGCGTCGTAGTCCACCGTTTCGACGACAAGGTTGCCCGCGTCGGACGGCACGCCGGGGCCTTGCAGCACGCGGCTCGCCTTGCCCGGCTCGCTCATGACGACGAGGGCCGGCTTGTCTTTCTGTTCGGGCACCTGGACCGACACCGACTGAAGCGAGTCCTTCGTCGAGCCGTCGGGGTTGTGCGCCGTCAGCGTGATCTGGATGGTGCCGGGCTTCAGCGGCTGGTCGAGGACAACGACCCATTCGCCGTGATCGTCGGCGGTCGCGGTGCCGACGACAGCGCCGTTCGCCTTGATGTCGACCCTGGCGCCGGGAAGAGCCCGGCCCGCGACGACCGCCGAGCCGTCACGCTCGACACGGACGACATCGAAGGTCGGCACGCTCTTGTCCTCGGTTTCGTCCGCGGGCTTGGTCTGTGTTTCGCCGGTCGCCTGCGGCACGGGCGCGGGGGCTTCGGCGCGGAGATGGAAGAAAAGGAAATAGCCGCCGACAAGCAGCGCCAGCAGGACGACAACCACGCCTGCAATAACTCCATTGTTCCGCATCGACCGCTTGTCCTCTCTGAAAGCCGCGCCCCGGCTGAAATACCGTCTCGCCCCGGCACAACTGCCGCGCTCAACCCCGAGTTTATCGTCTATCTTGCAAACACGGCACCATTATGAAATGCCCTTTCGGGCAGGGAATGAGCCCGGAAGGTCGTTAATGAAGCTCTCCAATGTTTGCGTTTACTGCGGTTCGCAGGACGGCGGCGACCCGGACCTCGTTGCCGCGGCCACCCGTTTCGGCGGCCTGCTCGCCGAGGCGGGCGTGGGGCTCGTCTATGGCGGGGCCGGCATTGGCGTCATGGGCGCATTGGCGCGGGCGGTGCTGGAGGGCGGCGGCCGCGTGACCGGCGTCATTCCGGAATTTCTCTTCAAGGAAGAAGTGCCGCTGCACAGCGTCAGCGAGCTTATCGTCACCGACAGCATGCATACGCGCAAACGGACCATGTTCGACCGCTCCGACGCCTTCGTCGCGCTCCCGGGCGGCGTCGGGACGCTCGAAGAGCTGATCGAGATGCTGACCTGGGCGCAGCTCGGACGCCACCGCCATCCGATCATCATCGCCAATCTGAAAGGCTTCTGGCATCCGTTGATCCAGCTTCTCGACCATATGGTCGAGACCGGATTCGTCGGCGAGAGCATCCGCCGTCTTTACGGCGTGGTCGACGAGGTGGAAGACATCCTGCCGCGCCTCGAAGCGGCGATCCGATGAGCCGCTCCTATGCCCTTTTCACCGCCGACGGGCGGCTCGGCAATCAGCTCTTTCAGGCTGCGTTTCTCGACAGCATTCTGCAGCCCGGCGACCGGCTGTTTACGACTGGCATGGAAGAGTTTTTCGAGGGCTTCGACTGGACGCGCATCGAGGTCAGCAACCGGGGAAACTCCCAAAATGCCATCGGCCTGAAGCGGTGGGCGCGGCGGCTCGGCAAGCTCGCGGTGCAATTGCGCCTCGTGAACGGCTGGCGGCAGTTGAAGAGCCGGTTCCCCGGTCGCGGGCAGAGTTATGTTCTCCACGGCGGCACAATCGAGCGCAAGCGCGGCTTCTTCCGGCGGCTGACCTATGTCGACAAGGGATATTTTCAGGACGCGGCGCGAGCGAGCCACGCCTCCTTTCGCCTCAAGGAAACCCACCTCACCGCCGCGCGGGCGTTCCTCGACACACTGCCGGCGGGGCCGCTCGCATTCGTGCATGTACGGCGCGGCGACTACAAGAGCTGGCAAATTCTCGGCCGCTCGCCGCTTCTGGACCTGCGTTATTTCATGAATGGCGTTGCGCTTATCCGGCAGGCGGCGCCCGAGACGCAGTTCATTCTGCTCAGCGACGAGGTCGAAGGGCTCAAGCCGATTTTCGCCGGCGCCGAGCTGCATGTTTTCAGAGGCGCCAACGTCTATGAGGATTTCGGCATGATGACGCTTTGCGACGGCGGCGTCGTTTCGAACTCGACGCTTTCATGGTGGGGCGGATTTTTCACCACACGCAGGCTTCCGGTCGTCTCGCCGAAGAACTGGCTCGCCTGCGGCCTCGACTACGAATATCCGGTTGGCATTACCGCCGACTGGATGACGCCTATCGAAGCCTAGGCCGCCGCGACGCGCCGGAGCGCGCGCTCTTTCCGCCAGGTGTCGACGGTGAAGATCGCCAGGCCCATCCAGATCATCGCAAAAGTGATAATTTTTCCCTGTTCCAGGGGCTCGCCATAGAGCCAGACTGCGATCGAGAACGACGTCGTCGGCACCAGATACTGCATCAGACCGAGCGTCGTCAGGCGGATGCGCTGGGCGCCATAGGTGAAGAGCAGCAGCGGCACTGTCGTCATCGGCCCGGTGAGGACGAGAAGCGCGCCGGTATAGAGCCCGTCCTGCACGAAGCCCGCGCCGCCGTGGAGCGAGGCCCAGACGAGATAGGCAATGCCGAAAGGCGCGATGATGACGACCTCGACGAAGAGGCCTTCCAGCGCCTCAACGCGGATGATCTTCTTCAGGTAGCCGTAGACGGCGAAACTTCCAGCGAGGAAAAGCGAAATCCACGGCACGAACCCCAGCGCGAAGGT
>DASVNC010000071.1:0-7353 GCA_036384055.1 Parvibaculum sp. | reverse complement strand
GGCCGCCGCCATCGCCGACGAACCGGCACTCGAACGGGTCGGCGCCCGCCGCCATCAGCGCCTGAAGGAAGCCGTGCATCAGCACAAGGCGGCCTCCCGCGCCGGTCTGACGGAGCGGCTTTTCACGGTGCTCTTTACCGGACTCGTTTACCCGCAAATATGGGAAGACCCGGAGATCGACCTTGAGGCGATGGAACTGACCGAGGAGAGCCGGATCGTCGCCATCGCATCGGGCGGCTGCAATGTGATGTCCTATCTCGCTGCCGGGCCCGCCCATATCGCGGCGGTCGACCTCAATCCGGCCCATGTCGCGCTGACGAAGCTGAAGCTCGCGGGCGCGGCGCATCTGCCGAGCCATGCGCACTTCCATGAATTTTTCGGGCGCGCCGATAGCCGCGCCAATATGGAAACCTACCGGCTGTTCCTGCGCGAGCGGCTGGACGAGACGACGCGGACCTATTGGGAGCGCCGCTCGCTGTCCATGCGCCGCCGCATCACGCTTTTCACCCGCGGTTTCTTCCGTCACGGGCTGCTCGGCTATTTCATCGGCTGGGCACACATCGCCGCCCGCTTTTTCGGCGTCACCTTCGAGCCTTTGTTGAAGGCCCGGACGCTGGGCGAACAGCGCGCCTTTTTCGATGCTAAGCTCGCGCCGCTCTTCGACAAGCGCATCGTGCGCTGGATCACCGACAAGCCGTCCTCGCTTTACGGCCTCGGCATTCCGCCGGCGCAATATGAGAAACTGGCGGGCGGCCGGCCGATGCATGACGTGCTGCGCGAGAGGCTGGAGCGTCTGGCCTGCGGCTTCGAGATCGGAAAAAACTATTTCGCCTGGCAGGCATTCGGCCGCGCCTATGCGCCGGATGCAGACGCGGCGCTGCCGCCCTATTTGCAGCGCCAGAATTTCGCCGCCTTGCAGGCAGGTGCGTCGCGCGTCGAGGTGATGAACCGCGGCTTCACCGAATATCTGCGCGGTGAGGACGCGGCCAGCGCCGACCGCTACGTGCTGCTCGATGCGCAGGACTGGATGACCGATGCCCAGTTGAACGACCTCTGGCAGGAAATCACCCGCACGGCGCGCCCCGGCGCCCGCGTCATCTTCCGCACTGCCGCCGAGCCGAGCCTGCTGCCCGGCCGGCTTGCGCCTGACATTCTCTTCCGCTGGCGCTATCACGAAGAGGCGTCGCGCGGCTGGACGGCGCGCGACCGCTCGTCGATCTATGGCGGCTTCCACCTCTATACGTTCGAGGGTTGATATGACGCTCGCCGATGCCGGCCATTCGGCACTGATGGATCGCGTCTATCGCAATCAGCGGCACATCTACGATCTGACGCGCGCTTATTATCTGCTCGGCCGTGACCGGCTGATCGCCGGCCTTCACGCGCCGTCGCGTGCGCGGATTCTTGAAGTCGGCTGCGGCACGGGCCGCAATCTCGTCGCCGCCGCCCGTGCCTTTCCGCAGGCGCAGATTTTCGGCATGGACATCTCTTCCGAAATGCTGGCGAGCGCCGGCTCGGCCGTCTATCGCGCCCGGCTCGAGCAACGCGCAAATCTCGCCCAGGGCGACGCCGCCGATTTCGACCCGGCGCGCGCCTACGGCGTCACGAACTTCGACCGCATCTTCATGTCCTACACCTTGTCGATGATCCCCGATTGGCAGGCGGCGATTGAACAGGCAATGGCGAACCTCGCACCGGGCGGCAGCCTGCATATCGTCGATTTCGGCCAGCAGGAGCGTCTGCCGCGCTGGTTCCGGGCGCTGCTGTTCAAATGGCTCGCCATTTTCCATGTCGCGCCGCGCGCCGACCTGCGTCATGTGCTGACAAGGATCGCAAACGCGCATGGCGCGGCGCTCGACATCCGCCCGCTCTATCGCGGTTACACCTGGATGGCCGTTCTCAGACGCTAGGCGATCGCGTCATGCCTGCCGAGCGGCACGGCGGGCGTCCCCGCCGACCTCAGGAAAATGCCTGTATCCCGGTGATCTCGCGGCCGAGGATCAGGGCATGCACGTCATGCGTCCCCTCATAGGTGTTGACCGCTTCGAGGTTCATGACATGGCGGATGACGTGATATTCGTCCGAGACGCCGTTCCCGCCATGCATGTCGCGGGCGGCGCGGGCAATATCGAGAGCCTTGCCGCAATTGTTGCGCTTCATCAGCGAAATCGCGGCGGGCGCCGCCGTTCCGGCGTCGAACATGCGGCCGAGCTGCAGGCAACCCTGAAGCCCGAGCGTGATTTCGGTCTGCATGTCAGCGAGCTTCTTCTGGATCAGCTGGTTCGCCGCCAGCGGACGGCCGAACTGCTTGCGCTCCAGCGTATAGGTGCGCGCCGCATGCCAGCAGAATTCCGCCGCGCCCATCGCGCCCCAGGCAATGCCGTAGCGCGCCCGGTTGAGGCAGCCGAAAGGACCGGCGAGCCCGCGTACATTGGGGAGCAGGTTCTCGTCGGGCACGAATACGTCCTGCAACGAAATTTCACCCGTAATCGAGGCGCGCAGGCTGAACTTGCCTTCGATCTTCGGCGTCGAGAAACCCTTGAACGCGCGTTCGACGATAAAACCGCGGATCACATCGTCGTCGGTCTTCGCCCAGACGACGGCGAGATCGGCGATCGGCGCATTGGTGATCCACATCTTGGCGCCGTTGAGCACATAGCCGCCATCGACTTTCCTGGCGCGCGTCGTCATCGAGCCCGGATCGGAGCCGTGGTCGGGCTCGGTGAGGCCGAAGCAGCCGACCCATTCGCCGGTCGCGAGCTTCGGCAGATATTTCTCGCGCTGCGCTTCCGAGCCATAGGCATAAATCGGATGCATGACGAGCGAGGACTGCACGCTCATTGCCGAGCGGTAGCCGCTATCGACGCGCTCGACTTCGCGCGCGGCAAGGCCGTAGCAGACATAGGAGAGACCGGCGCAGCCGTATTTCTCCGGCAGCGTCGGCCCGAGCATCCCCTGCGCGCCCATCTCGTTCATGATCTCGCGGTGGAATATCTCGTGCCGGTTGGCTTCCTTGACGCGGGTGAAAAGTTTTTCCTCCGCATAGGCGCGTGTTGCGTCGCGCACCATCCGCTCTTCCTCGGTCAATTGCCCGTCGAGCAGCAGCGGATCCTGCCAGTTGAAAGACGCAAGCGGCGGATTGGCATTCTGGGCCTTCGGAGCGGGCTTCGCTGCGGCTTCGGACATGGGCTGACCTCGCGAATATCGGGATTTGGCCGCTGATATAGCAGGGCGGCGCTGGCGTGGCGACCCCCGGGGCCTCGCCCTTCGAGACGCGCTTCTGCGAAGCGCTCCTCAGGGTGAGGGTATGATTCAGACGACAACCCTCACCCTGAGGAGCGGGCGTGGCCCGCGTCTCGAAGGGCGAGGCCGCTGCGCGCCCACTTTCAAGGTTTCGACGAGGCCACATAAGCCCCCAGATGTGTGACCAGATGGTCGAACATCAGGCGCATGCGGAGGCTGGTCTTCAGGTCTTCATGCATGACGACCCAGACGTCGAGCTCGAAATGGATGAGGTCGGACAGCAGCGGAACAAGGTCCGGATATTGTTTCGCCAGGCCGAACTGGCACATGCCAAGGCCGAACCCCGCCTTGAGCGCCGCGAATTGCGCCACGTCGTCGTCGCAGCGGAAGGCGAAGAGATCGCGGCTCAGTTCAATGCCGAAATCCTTTAGCCGCCGCACCGAGGGTTCGCGGTCGAACCCTATGATCGGATGGTCTTTCAGTTCTTCGATCGTTTCCGGCCGGCCGTGCTTTTCGATGTACCGGCGATGACCATGCAGTCCGATGCTGACGACACCGAGCTTTTTGGCGATCAGCGCGCCTTGCGTCGGGCGGAACATGCGGATGGCGATGTCGGCCTCGCGCTGCAGCAGATCCTCTGTGCGGTTGGACAGCATCAGCTCGACGGCGACGCGGGGATGCGCCTCGTGGAAGCCGGTCAGGATCGGCGGCAGAACCTCCGTGCCGATCATCTCGCTCGCCGTGATGCGCACCGTGCCCCGGTCTTCCTCCGCCTCGCCGGACGCGGCCCTTTGCAGCGCCTCGGCGGCACTGGCCATAGCGTCGGCATGGGGGACGAGGGCGAGCGCGCCCTCGGTCGCCGCCAGCCCGCCCTGCGAGCGGGTGAAGAGCGAGACGCCCAGCGCCTCTTCCAGCGCGTCGATATGCCGGCCGATGGTGGGCTGGGTCAGCGCCAGCGCCCGCGCCGCGCCCGACAGGCTACCCTCCCGCACGACGGCGAGGAAAGACCGGTAGAGCTCCCATCCGGGCTGCGACTGCTTCATACAAAAATGAATATCATATAGCCGATTAAAGGCAATTTATATTCGAATATGAATAGACGATCTTTCGGGTGTCGAACAACGAAACCCGGAGAACACCATGACCCGCACAGCTCTCATCATCGGCGCCACAGGCGGCTTCGGCGGCGAAACGGCCCTTGCCCTGATGGCGCACGGCTGGCGGGTCCGCGGCATCAACCGCAGCCCCAAAGCCGCCGCCAGGGCCAATCCGGGCCTCGGGCCCATCGACTGGGTGAAGGGCGACGCGATGAAGACGGCGGACGTCGTCGCCGCCGCGCAAGGCGTGGACCTTGTCGTCCATGCCGCCAACCCGCCCGGCTACCGCAACTGGAAGGGCACGGCGCTGCCGATGCTCGAAAGCTCGATTGCGGCGGCGAAGGCCGCGGGCATCCGGCTGGTCTTCCCCGGCACGGTCTACAACTTCGGGCCGGACAGCTTTCCGCTCATCGGCGAGACCTCGCCGCAGAACCCGACGACCCGCAAGGGCGCGATCCGCGTCGCAATGGAAAACCGGCTGAGGGAGGCCGCCGCCCATGAAGGCCTCCGTGTACTGATCGTCCGCGCCGGCGATTTCATCGGTTCGCGCGGCGGCAACAACTGGTTCGGCCAGGGTTTGGTGAAGCCCGGCAAGCCGCTCCACGCGGTCACGTACCCCGGCGCGCGTCATGTCGGCCACGCCTGGGCCTATCTCCCCGATCTTGCCGAAACGGTCGTCCGCCTCGTCGAACGCGAGAGCGATCTCGCGCCCTTCGATGTCTTTCATTTCGGCGGCCACTGGTTCGGCAAGGGTGTTGAGCTCGCCGACGCGACGCGCCGCGCCGCAGGCAAGCCCAACGCGCCGATCCGCCGCTTTCCCTGGATTGCGATCTACGCGCTCGCGCCCTTCGTCGAGACGTTCCGCGAAATGCTGGAGATGCGCTACCTCTGGAAGAAGCCGGTGCAGCTCGACAACACCAAGCTCGTCGCCTTCCTCGGCGAAGAACCCCACACCCCGACCGACCGGATGCTGCGCGAAACGCTGACCGGCCTCGGCTGCCTGAAATCCGTCACCGCGCCCGCCGCCGCGCTGCCCGCGTCCGGCCTGCAAGGGAGAGCCTGATGAACCTGCCTTATGACATGAAGGCGCGTCTGGACCGCACGCTCTGCGCGCTCTCGAGCACGATCGCCACGACCGGCCTTTTCATTCTGGTGCTGATCGGCCTCGGACACTGAAGGCCCATCGAGCCCAAACCACCGATGTCGTTCCGGGACTTGTTCCCGGAACCCATCTTTCTTCGGAAATTGAAATGTCGCTCAGTGTCGTCCCGGGAACACGTCCCGGGACGACACTGAATGTGAGGAGCGGTCTTACTCCGCCGCTGCCTTGAGGCCCGCGAGCGCCTCTGCCGGCATCCGCTCGGCGAATTCGCGGCAGGCTTGCACATATTCGCGCTTCAGACGCTCGATGAGATCGCCAGCGGCGGGCGCGTCGGTGATCTGGCCGATGCCCTGGCCGGAACCCCAGATGTCCTTCCACGCCTTCTGCTTCATGTTGCCGCCCGAGCCGAAATTCATTTTCGACTTGTCGGCTTCCGGCAGGTTCGCCGGGTCGAGCCCGGCGGCGGCCACCGACGGCGCGAGATAGTTGCCATGCACGCCGGTGAAGAGGTTGGTGTAGACGATGTCGTCCGCCGCATAGTCGATCAGCTGCTGCTTGTAGGCGGGTTCCGCATTGGCTTCGGCCGTCGCGACGAAGCGCGTGCCCATATAGGCAAGGTCGGCGCCGAGCGCGAGCGCAGACGCAATGCCCCAGCCGTCGCTGAGCGCGCCGGAGAGAATGACCGTGCCCTTGAACCACTGTTTCACTTCGCGCACCAACGCGAAGGGCGACAGCGTGCCCGCATGACCGCCAGCGCCGGCGCAAACGAGAATGAGCCCATCGACGCCCTGCTCGGCGGCCTTCTTCGCATGTTTGACGTTGATGACGTCGTGGAAGACGACGCCGCCGTAAGAATGCGCGGCTTCGACGACTTCGGACGGCGGGCGGAGCGAGGTGATGATGACCGGCACTTCCATCTTGGTGCAGGTCTCGACGTCCTGCATCAGCCGGTCGTTCGAGGCATGGCAGATCTGGTTGACGGCGAAGGGCGCGACTTTCTTCTCGGGGTGCTTGGCCTGATATTCGCCGAGCTCGCCCTTGATCCGCCTGATCCATTCTTCCAGCACATGCTGCGGCCGCGCGTTGAGCGCCGGAAACGAGCCGACAATGCCCGCCTTGCACTGCGCAATGACAAGTTCGGGGCCCGAGACGATGAAAAGCGGCGAACCGATCACGGGCAGTTCGAGCCGGTTTTTGAGATTGGCGGTCAGCGGCATGGCGGTTCCTTCGGGCGAATGGATGGGCGGTCAAAGCGACGGCGGGCACTATGGCGCGGAACGGGCTTCCTCGCCTGTCCGTCAGCAATCAACATCTGTTCATCATTGCTCAGCGGCGCGTCCGTCTCAAGGCCCCCGGGCCGCAAAAACTATTCAGGATTACGGACTTCCGGGGGCACAATACCCGATTGACCTCGCCCTCATGCGGCCACGATCACGGTTGCCCCAACATTCACCCGTCCCGACCCCAATCACCGTCCCGCGAGCTTCGCCCTGTCCACCTTGGCCTTCGCCGTCAGGAAATCCATCGCCGCGCGCACCGGCGGCGTGTCCTTGAGATCGGGATGGGCGAGCAGCCAGATGTCGGTGGCGCTATAGAGTTTTTCCGGCGAGATGCGGATGAGTTCGGGATAGCGGTCTCCGGTGAGGCAGGTGAGCGCCGCGATGCCGATGCCGGAACGCACCGCGAGAACCGTGTCGTCCTGCGACGAGAACCGGACATAGCTCGGCGCGCTGCGCGTCACGTGGCCGCTCCAGCGCGCCAGCTCCTGATGCGCCGCCGAACCGGCGAAGCCGAGGATCGTATGTTCCGCCCATTCCTCGCGCCGCGACGGCAATCCGTATTTCGCTTCGTAGTCCTTTGAGGCGTAGAAGCCGACGCCGAGACGGCCGATCTTGCGGCCGATGAGATTTT
>DASVNC010000070.1:0-1687 GCA_036384055.1 Parvibaculum sp. | reverse complement strand
GCCGCGCCGGGCGGCAAGACGGCCTGGCTCGCCGCACGCGGCGCGCATGTCACCGCGCTCGACCGCTCGCGCCAGCGTCTCGTCCGGCTCGAGGACAATCTCGCCCGCCTCAAGCTTGAAGCGACCGTCATCGCCGCCGACGCCGCGCTCTTCTCGCCCGCACGCCAGTGGGGAAAAATCCTGCTCGATGCGCCCTGCACCGCGACCGGCACGGCGCGCCGCCACCCCGACGTGCCGCATCTGAAAACACCCGCCGACCGCGACCGGCTGGTCCTCCTCCAGGCGCGCCTCCTCGCGCAGGCCGCCATGCTGCTCGCGCCGGACGGCACGCTTGTATATTGCACCTGCTCGCTCGAGCCGGAGGAAGGGCCGATGCAGGTCGAGAAGTTTCTCACCGGCCATCCGGACTTCGAGCGCCGGCCGATTACCGCCGCCGAGCTTCCCGGCTTCCGCGAATGCCTGACGGCGGAAGGCGATCTGCGGACGCTGCCCAGCCACTTCGCCGCCCAGGGCGGCCTCGACGGCTTCTATGCCGCCCGCCTCGTCCGCTGGCACTGAGCGCGGCCGGACGGGCGTATTGTCCACCCATAATCTTTCTGGCATAGGTTGGCCAGAATAGGGAACCATGCGATGACCTGCCTCCTCTGCGGAGCCGAAGGCCGCCGGAAAATCGGCGACAAAAACGGCTACGGAATTTTTGAGTGTGAGGCTTGCAGCTTCCGCTTCGCCGACCCCATTCCGACGCCGGCCGAACTTGCCGCGATCTATGGCAAATATGGCGCCAATGACGGCTACGTCAGAAAGACGGAAGCCAAGGTCGCCCGCACGAAAAAGCGGCTCGCCCGTTATGCGCATATGGCGCCCGGGAAACGCTTCCTGGATGTCGGCTGCAACATGGGAACAGGCGTCGAGGCCGCACGGCTCATCGGCCTTGATGCGCATGGCATCGATGTCGGCGAGGAAAGCATCGCGCTGGCCCGCAAGCTCTTTCCGCAAGGCCTATATCATGCCGGGCCCATCGCCAGCATGCCCGCCGAATGGGGCAACTTCGATTTTGTCTATTCGAGCGAGGTGATCGAGCATCTGCCGGAGCTGCACGACTATTACGGCGCGCTCGTTGCCCGCATGAAGTCCGGCGCACTTCTCTATATAACGACACCCGACGCGGGCCACTGGCGCGTGCCGGCCGACTTCGTGAGCTGGGATGAGGTCCGTCCGCCCAAGCACCTGCTCTTTTTTTCAAGAACAACTATGGCGCGTTTCCTCGACATGCACGGCCTCGATGTCGTGAAGTTCGAATGGAACCTGAAGCCCGGCCTCAAGGTGCTCGCCCGCAAGCGTTGAGGCGCTCCGGCTTGCACCCCCGGATTCAAGCTGTTAAGCACTGGTGCAAGCAATATCTGGTAGTTGTACCAGTCTCGGCAGCACATATCGGGTTTCATGAGCGGCAAACCTTCCGTCAAGATCGCACCCTCGATCCTGTCCGCCGACTTCGCCCGCCTCGGCGAGGAAGTCCGCGCGGTAACGGCGGCCGGCGCCGACTACATCCACATCGACGTCATGGACGGCCATTTCGTGCCGAACCTGACCATCGGCCCGGATGTCGTGAAGGCGCTCCGTCCGCATTCCGGCAAAACCTTCGACGTCCACCTGATGATCTCGCCGGTCGATCTCTTCATCGACGCCT